>CAXUMV010000172.1:0-7595 GCA_964252065.1 uncultured Lichenihabitans sp. | reverse complement strand
GAAAACCGCCGTGGGTGCAAGCCCACCGTGGGTTCGAATCCCACCCCTTCCGCCAAATTGTGTTTCGAACCTCCGATTTTGATATCTCAGTCCCAATCCCGGGGCGATACGGGGGCCGCCCGTCAAGGACCTCGCGGTCGGCTGAGCCTCGACGCCGTCGGCTTGCATCACGACGGCCTGGCAACGAGATTGAACGGCGCTATCCGGAGTATCAGCTGGTGACATCCTCCAAGCTCCTGGTCCGCAACGCGCGCCTGCTCACGTGTGACCCCGCCCAGCCGTCCTGCTTCGCCGGATGGCTGTCGGTTGGACAGGACGGGCGGATCGCCGGTATCGGCGCAGCCGATCCGCCGACCGGGCTGCAGGCCGAGGCCGAGGTCGATGCCCGCGGAGCCTTCGTGGCGCCCGGGTTCGTATCGGCGCACAGCCACCTCTTCACCAGCGGCTCGCGCGGTCTCGGCGCCGATCAGCCGCTGTACGGCTGGATCGACGCCATGACGGCGTACACGCGTCATGCGGATGCCGAGGACATTTACTGGTGCACGTTGCACGGCGCGCTCGACTTCCTCGGCAACGGGATCACGACGGCCTACGACTTTACGGACAGCCGCCTGCCGCTGACGCTCGACCCTCACGGCCAACGCGTCGCCACCATGCCCCTGAAGCCGGGCGCCTACGCCGAGGCGCAGATCCGGGCCAAGGTCGACGCCGGCCTCCGTTTCGTGAACAGCGTGATGCTGAACGACGAGGTCGGGGCCGCGGCCGAGGTCCTCGGGCGCTTCGGCACCACCAAGGCCTATGCGGAGCGTTACGCCGACACCGGGCTCTACCTCGGCTCCGCGGTCAGCGGCGCGGTCCAATGGTCCACCACGCCGGCGACGGCCGCGCTGGAGGTCGAGATCATGCGCCGCTTCGGGGTCATCAACCAGCCGCACTTCCTCGAAACCGCGGAGGAGATGGAGCTGCAACGGTCGAAGTGGGCCTGGTACCGCGACGCGGCAGCGTTCGGTCCCGACCTCGTGTTCGGCCATTTCGTCCACGCGACGCCCGAGATGATCGAGGAGGCCGGCCGTTGCGGGTGCGGCATGGCCTGGCAGCCGACGTCGAACGGCCGGCTCGCTTCAGGCTACGCGAACATCCCGGCCTGCACTGAAGCCGGCCTTCGGATCGGCGTCGGACTCGACGACCAGTCCTGCACCGACATCTCCGATCCGTGGCAGAACATGCGGATGGGGATCTACACGCAGCGCGCCAACGCCAGAAGCCCCTCCGCCATGGGGGTCTCGCGCATGCTGGACCTGCATACCCGGGGGTCGGCGGCGGTCCTCGGCATCAATGATCGTGTGGGTAGCCTCGAGGTCGGCAAGTATGCCGATTTCCTGGTGGTCGATCCCGCCAACCCAGACACCGGGCCGGTCTGGGACCCGGTCGCGACCTATGTGCTGGCTTGCGGCCTTCGCAATCTCAAGGCCGTCTATGTCGGCGGCGTTCTCGCAAGCCGAGACGGAAGTTCGACCAACGCGATCGCCGAAGAAGCGACGAAACAGCTGCACGGTCGAATGCGCGCCATAGCAATGCGAACCGGATCGCCGCTTGCGGACGCTGGGGTACCTTAGCACCCGTCGGCATGCGCCATCTAAAGCTGCACCACCGTGTTACCCCAATCGCGATGGCGAAAGGGTCGTGCGGCTGGACATGGCAGTCGGGCAGGACGTCCCAATCGGTCTCGTCCACCACGGGCGCAAGGCCGGCCTCCCGGGCCGACTCCGAGAAGGCGGCCGGCACGGTGGCCGTGTCAGTGGAGCCGGTGGGGTTGTTGGGGCTCACCGGCACGACGGCCCGGGTGCGCGGCCCGATCAGCGCCCTCATCTCCGCGACGGGTGGTACGAAGCCGGCCCCCGCAATCCGCTCGACGTCGGGCAGCATAGTCGTCGGCCTGAACGAGACAAGTGACGCCGTCCTCGAGGGTCAGCGGTCAGGCCTCCGCGCGCTTGACCGCTGACCTCTTTCGCCCGTCGGACTCAGAACGGCGAGTCGGGGTAGTAGAACTCCTTCGCGTTCTCCTTCGTCACGAGCGTGGCATCCATGATGTAGCGACCTCGCACAGGAACCTGGTCGTAGAAGTTGGCGACCGTCAGTTCCATCGCGGTTGCGATCATGGCTGGCGGATACAGCACGTCGACCGGGATCATGCTGTCGCCGTCCGCGACGCGCTTCACCATGTCTTTCATGCCCGCGCCGCCGACTACGAATTGTATATCGCTGCGCTTGGCCTGCTTGATGGCCTCGAGCACGCCGACCGCCATGTCGTCGTCCTGGCACCACACGGCATCGATTTTTGGAAATTTCGCGAGATAGTCCTGCATCACCTTGAAGGCGTCGTCGCGCGACCAGTTGCCGAACTGCTTGTCGAGAACCTTGAGGCCGCTGCCGGCGATCGCCGTGTCGAAGCCCTTCTGCCGTTCCTCGTCGATCACGATCGGCAGACCGCGGATGACCACCACTTGGCCGTTGCCGAGCTTGCTCCTCATGTACTCGCCGGCCACCCGGCCGACGTCCGGGTTGTTGCCGGCCACGTAGAGGTCCTGGATCGAGGGGTCCGACAAGGCCCGGTCGACCACGGTCACGAAAACGCCCTTGCTCTTCACCTGCCGGAGCGGATCGGTCAGTTCGTCGGAATTCTGCGGCAGGGTGACGAGTGCGTCGATCCCCTGCGTGGTCAGGTCCTCGAGGGCGTTCGCCTGCGAAGCGCCGTCGGGGGAGGTCTTCACGATGATCTTCAGGCCCGGGTGGCGCGCCTCCAGCAGCGCTTTGGCGCGTTCCGCCTGGAACACGACGCCGCCCGTCCATCCATGGTCGGCGGCCGGGATCGACACCGCGACCGTGACCGTCTTGTCTGCGGCCTGAGCCGCACCCGCACCCAGCACCATGGCCGCGACCGCGCAGGCCTTCGTCAGTCTATCCATCTGTCTCATCTCCCTACGAGCCGTGTCTTGGGTGACGGCACTTGCCCCTGCGCGGATCATCCGCGCTCGATGCCGGCCGCATCTCACGCGCGGTTCCGGTTACTCAGCGAGCGCTGCACCAGCATCGCCACGATGATGATCGTGCCCTGCACGGCGCCGATCAGGTACTCGCTGACGAAGCTGGACAGAACCATGATGTTGCCGACGATCTCTAGCAGCAGCGCGCCGCAGAGCGTTCCCCACACGCGGCCGACCCCCCCGCGCAGGGCCGTGCCACCCACCACTACCGCGGTAATGGCCTGCAGTTCCCACAGGAGCCCCGTCGTAGCGGTCGCGGCGCCCAGGCGCGGCACATAGACCATCACGGCCACCGCCACGCAGAGCCCTTGCACCACATAGGCGATCGTCCGCACGCGGTTGATCGGGATGCCGGAATAGCGCGCGATATCCTCGCTCGAGCCAACCGCCAGGACATGGCGGCCAAAGGCGGTCTTGTAGAGCACGAAGGCGCCCACCGCCGTGATCGCCAGGATCAACAGGATCGGAAACGGCACGCCACCGACGCTGCCGAAGTAGACGGGCCGGTACAACGTTCGCAAGTCTTGCGACTTCATGGCGATCGAGCCGCCGTTGGCGAGCCAGATCGTCAGCGCCCGAAAGATCCCCATCGTCCCGAGCGTCGTGATGAAAGGCTCGATGCGCCCTACCGTCGTGATCAGCCCGTTGAGCAGGCCGCACATCGATCCGGTGCCGGCGGCAAGCAGCATGCCGAGCACCAGCGTGCCCACGCCGCCGTCGCCGATCCCCGTGTTCATGAACAGGATCATGACGCTGGCGACGAACGCTGCCATGGACCCCACGGACAGGTCGATCCCGCCCGAGGCAATCACGAAGGTGGCGCCGACGCCGATGATCGCGATGAAGGCGCTCCGCGTCAGCACGTTGGCGAGGTTGGCGAGGCTCAGGAAGCTCGGGTTGACGAGCGCGCCGAAGACGAGAAGACAGGCGAGGGCCACGAAGGGTGCCGCCGCGACCCAATCGAGCCGCGGCAGGCGGCGCGGCGGGGCGGGCGTGTCGAGCAACGTGTCGGCCATTCTAGGCTCCCACGGTCGCAGCGGGCATCCGGGCATCCGCGCCCGTGGCCAGAACGGCAATGTTCCGCTCGGTCATCGCCTCGCCCGTGAGCTCACCGACGATCCGTCCGGCCCGCATCACGAGAATGCGGTGACAAAGGCCGATGAGTTCCTGCATCTCCGAGGAGATCACCACGACGGCTTTGCCGGCCGCGGCGAGGTCGGCGAGCAGACGGTAGATCTGTTCCTTGGTGCCGATGTCGATGCCGCGGGTCGGCTCGTCGATCACGACGACGCGCGGTTCGCGCAGCATCATCTTGGCGAGCAGCAGCTTCTGCTGGTTGCCGCCCGAGAGTTGCCCGGCCAGCATGTCCCGTCGCCGCGCCCGGATGTCGAAGCGCGCAATCGCCTCGTCCAGTCCTTTGGCTTCACGTTTTCGGCTGACCAGGACGCCGCGGCAAAAACGGCTGAGCGCCGCGAGCGTGACGTTGACGGCCAGGGACTTGCCGAGCAGAAGGCCCTTCCCTTTGCGGTCCTCGCTCAGGTAGACGAGCCCGGCCGCAAGACTGTCGCGCACTGAGCGGAACCGCACCGTGCGGCCCGCGAACGTGACACGGCCGTGCGCCGGCCGCAGCCCGAGTAGCCCCTCGAAGGTTTCGGTGCGCCCGGCGCCGATCAAGCCGGCAAAGCCGAGGATCTCGCCCGGTCGAAGCGTGAACGCGATCTCGGAGGATGATCCGGGAACCGACAAGTCGTCGACCGTGAGGAGCGGTGCGGCGGCGGGCGGCGCGGCGCGCGGGGGGAACAGCCGGGCCATGTCCCGGCCCACCATGAGATGCGCCATGTCGAGCGGCGTGAGCGTCGCGGCCGGCAAGGTTGCGATGTGCTTGCCGTCGCGCAGCACCGTGACCCTGTCGGCGATGGCTGCGACTTCCGGCAAACGGTGCGAGATGTAGAGGACCGCCACGCCATCGCGCCTGAGGTCACCGACGACGCCGAGCAGCGCTTCGGTTTCGTGCGGCGTCAGCGACGCCGTGGGCTCGTCGAGAACGATCACACGAGGCCGCCCGGCCAACGCCCGCGCGATCTGGACGAGCTGGCGTTGGGCGATCGACAGCCGTGCGACGGTTTGCCGAGGATCGATGGCGGCCCCGAGCCGTTCGACCGCCTCGGCGGCGGCCCGATCCATCGCCCGATCGTCCAATGCCAGGCCGCGACGCCTTTCCCGGCCCATGAAGATGTTCTGCGCGACCGTCAGGTCGGGCGCGAGGAGGATTTCCTGATGCACGAGGACGATGCCCCGCTGCTCGGCATCGACCGGCCCCTTGAACACGACGGCGGTGCCGTCAAGATGGATGGCCCCGCCGGTCGGACCGAGATAGCCCGTCAGGAGCTTCATCAACGTCGACTTGCCGGCGCCGTTCTCGCCGATCACGGCATGGATTTCGCCGGAGCGGAGCTCAAGCCCGATGTCCGTCAGCACCTCGACCGAACCGAAGCGCATGGTCAGCCCGCGTGCTTCGAGCACGGGCGCGTCGTCGTGCCGTTCGATCGAGACCGCATCCGCGGCTGCGACGACCCTCAAGAGCCTCTCTCCCCAAGACGGCTTGCGGACATGGCGCAAGCGGTGTGGCCTTCGAACGCGACCATCGCGGCCAGCATGAAACCGTTTTCATCGAAGGTCAACTCTGCTATGCGCTGAAAGCAGGGCGCGGATCGGCAGGACGGGGATGCCTTGAGCGAGGGGCGGACAGCCACGATGCGGCAGGTCGCAGAACGCGCTGGGGTGGCTCTGGCGACCGTCAGCCGTGCCTTCAGCGCGCCCACAAAACTTTCGCCCGCCACGCTGCGGCGCATCGAACAGGCAAGCGACGAACTCGACTACACGGTCAACCTGAACGCCCGTGCACTTCGCGGACAGGGCAGTGGCGTCATCCTGGTGCTGCTGCCCGACATCGGCAATCCGTTCTTCTCTCTCGTTCTCAAAGGGATCGAGGAAGGGGCCCGTGAGGCCGGGCAGGCCGTGCTGATCGGCGACACGGCCGGCGAACCCGCCCTGCGCGAACGGTCGGCCCGGCAGATCCAGGCCCGCGCGGCCGATGCCCTGATCCTGCTCGACGGGCAGGTTCCGTTCGCGGTGGGGTCTCGCGCACGAACACGCCTGCTGCGTGCTCCGGTGGTCGCCGTCAGCGAGCGCGTGCAAGAAACCGCGGTGCCCTATGTCGGCATCGACAACGTCGCCGCCGCGCGGGAGGTGGCCATGCTGCTGGCCGACGCCGGGCACCGGCACGTCGCCCATATCGCGGGCCCGGGCGGCAACATCCTGTCGTCCGAGCGTGCCGAAGGCTTCACGGCCGGCGCGGCCGCCCGCGGGCTGTCGATCGTCGGCACCGTGGAGGGACGCTTCTCCATCGACTCCGGCCGCGAGGCCGCCGAGGCGATGCTGTCCTGGCCACGGCGACCCACCGCGGTCTTTGCGGCCAGCGACGAGATGGCGATGGGTTTCATCGCGGCGGCGCGGGCCCGCGGCGTGAGCGTGCCGGAGGAGATCGCGGTGGTCGGCTTCGACGACATCGCCTTTTCGGAGCTGTTCGCGCCTGCACTCACCACCGTGCGCCAGCCCCGGCACGCCATGGGCCGCACGGCGGCCGATCTCGTGGTGCGCTGGGACGCGGGGAGGCGGGGCTCGATCATCCTCGCGCATGACATCGTCATCCGGGACAGCTTCGGCCCGCCGCGGACGCGGCGCTGATCAACATCGACAGGAGGAGGACGCCCATGCCCACCACACTGAAAGGCCCTGGACTGTTTCTGGCGCAGTTCGTCGGCGATACCGCGCCCTTCGACTCGCTCGACGCCATCTGCGGCTGGGCGGCCGGCCTGGGCTACAAGGGTGTCCAGATCCCAAGCTGGGATGCCCGATTGTTCGACCTCGGCAAGGCGGCCGAGTCGAAGACCTACTGCGACGAGATCGCCGGGACGGTGGCCGCCCACGGCCTCGCGATCACGGAGCTTTCGACCCACCTGCAGGGCCAGCTCGTCGCCGTCAACCCGGCGTTCGACGCGGCCTTCGACGCCTTCGCGCCCGCCGCGGTTCACAACAACCCGACCGCGCGCCAGGCCTGGGCGGTCGAGCAGGTGAAGCGTGCCGCCAAGGCGTCCCGACATCTCGGGCTCACGGCCAGCGTGTCCTTCACGGGCGCCCTCGCCTGGCCCTTCGTCTATCCCTGGCCCCAGCGGCCGGCCGGGCTGATCGAAACCTCGTTCGCCGAGCTCGCCCGACGCTGGGTGCCGATCTTCGATGCCTATGACGAGGCCGGCTGCGATATCGGCTTCGAGCTGCATCCGGGCGAGGACGTCTTCGACGGCATCACGTTCGAGCGCTTTCTGGCGGCGGCCGGCAACCACCCGCGCTGCGCCATCAACTACGACCCGTCGCATTTCGTGCTGCAGGGCCTCGACTATCTCGCCTTCATCGACATCTACCACGAGCGGATCAAGGCGTTCCATGTGAAGGACGCCGAGTTCAACCCGGATGGGCGCCAGGGCTTCTACT
>CAXUMV010000171.1:0-7637 GCA_964252065.1 uncultured Lichenihabitans sp. | reverse complement strand
TGCCGGACACGTGCGTCTTGACCAGGGCGGCGCTGTCGGGGGCGAACATGGCGTAGAGCGGCAGGATCGCGCCGCCGATCGCGGCGGCCCTGGGCCCCATCGTGCCGGCCACGATGCGCGGCGCGACCAGCCCCTCGGGCAGGATCGCCCCGAACCGGTCCGACACGGCCTGGACGGTGCGCGTCAGGATCGCCGGCGGCAGGATGCCGTCGACCACGATGGCGTCGACGTCGATGACGGCCACCGTGCCGACGATCGCCTGCGCCAGCGCGTCCGCGCAATCGGCGATCCACTCGGTCAGGAAGGGCTCCGCCCGGTCGCCGAGATTGTCGAGCTCGACGACGCGGCGGATCGGAACGTCGTTCACCCGGAGATGGTTGGTGAGCACGTGGACGGAGGCGCGCCGAAGCAGGATCTCGAACGGTCCGCGCGGGGGCGGAACGCTGGAGAGCAGCGAGGGGCCGACCGGGTATGGCCCGAAGGCGCCGGTGTTGCCGTGCGGCCCCGTCTCGAGATTGCCGCCGATGATCACCCCGCCGCCGATGAAGGTCGAGATGAACAGGTAGATGAAGTCCCGCGTGTCCCGGCCATGCCCATAGACGAGTTCGGCCGTCGCGGCGCTCGAGGCGTCGTTCTCGAAGAACAGCGGCAACGCGATCTCGCGGGTCAGCGTCGCGAGCAGATCGAACTTCTCCCAGGCCGCCGTGATCGCGGCCGGGATGCCGAGTTCGCTCGCCCATCCCCCGATGAAGTAGGGCACCGCCACCCCGACCCCGACGACGCGCTCCCGCTGGACGGGCGTGAGCACCGCCAGCAGGTTGCGCACGGCCCTGGTGGCGAGCCCCGCCACGACGGCCGGCTCGGGATATTCGTACTCGCTCGTCTCGATCTTCAGCGTCTGGCCCGTGAAGTCGACGAGCACGGCCTCGAAGGCGCGCCGTCCGGCATGGAGGCCGATCGAGAAGGCCCCCTCGGGCGCGGGGGCATAGAGCATCGAGGGCTGGCCGATCTGGCCGCTCCGTTTGCCTTGCAGCTTGACCAGGCCCACCTCGGCGAGGTGGTCGACGATGGCGGCCACGGCCTGCGGCGTCAGGTTGGCCGAGCGCGCGAGCTCGGCCTTGGACGCCTGTCCGAGGCGCTGCAGGGATTCGAGGACGACGCGCTCGTTGTACCGCCGGACCTGAACCGAATTGCTTCCCCGTCGGGATGCTGGCATCGGCGTGTTGTTTCGGCTCAACTTGGCGCACCTCTTAAAGCAAATGGCTTAATTAAACGTAGGCCCGCTTACAAGTAATGCGTTTTGCGCCCGAGTCGAAGCGAGTTCATCATCGCGAGGCCTGAAGCAACGTTCCTTCCACAGTCGGGATGCCCAACCATGGGTCGCGTCGCTGGGCTCGCGACGACGGCCCACGACGGCCAGAGGGCACGACGGACCGCGGCGCCGTTCGTGCCGCCAAGCGGCCGTCCGAATGGCCAGTGAAAGCCAGGGCCTCCGAATCCAGGTGCACGGATGCCACGTTCGCCCTTCTCCCCGCCCGGGGAGAAGGTCCGCGAAGCGGGGATGAGGGGACCTTCGTGCGGAGACAGTCCCCCTCATCCGCCCTGTCGGGCACCTTCTCCGCGCGGGGCGGGGCGAAGGGGCACACTGCCGCGCCGTCTGTTAATCCGAGTTCGGAGCCGTGCAGGGGGAAGCCCACCACCTTGACCGCCGGGTTGATGCTCCTGATCGCCGTTTTGCCGAAGCTTCGGCTACCGCCTCTTTCGACCCTCGCGCTGAGCGCCTGAGCCTCCGCTCAGAGACCCTGGCCGCCGGAGACTTCGATCCGCTGGGCGTTGATCCAGCGGTTGTCCTCGGACAGCAGCGTCGCGATCATCGGTCCAATGTCGTCCGGCAGGCCGACGCGGCCGAGCGCCGTCATGTCCGCGAAGAACGCGTTGAACGCCGGCGTGTCGCGAACCGCGCCTCCGAAGAAGTCCGTCTCGATCGCGCCCGGCGCTACCGTGTTCACGGCGATGCCGCGGCTGCCCAGTTCCTTGGCCATGTAGACCGTGAGCACCTCGATGGCGCCCTTGACGGCCGCATAGGCGGCCCAGCCCGGCGCGGATACCCGGGTCAGCCCGGACGACAGATTGACGATGCGGCCGCCGTCCGCGATCAGCGGGAGCAGGGCCTGGGTCAGGAAGAACACGCCCTTGAAGTGGACGTCGACCAGCCCGTCGAACTGCGCCTCGGTCGTGTCGGCGATCAGGGCGTAGTCGCCATGGCCGGCATTGTTCACGAGGTGATCGAACGTGTCGCGGCCGAAGGTCTCGCGCAGCGCCGTCCTCAGGCGCGCGGCGAAGGGCGCGAAGCTCGGGACGTCGCCGGCGTCGAGCTGGAAGGCGATCGCCTTGCGGCCCAGCGCCTCGATCGCTTCGACGACCGCCTGGGCGTCCTCGCTGCGGCTCCGGTAGGTGACGACGACGTCGCTGCCATGGCGGGCGAGACTGAGGGCGGCGTTGCGCCCGAGCCCGCGGCTGGCACCGGTGACGAGTGCGATCTTGGTCATGCGGCAGTCCTCCTGGTGGTCAGGTTCTGATATCCGGACCGGCCGCCGGGCGTCGTTGCCGGATGCTCCTGTTTTCTTGCCTATTCCTCCAAGCGCCGTTGCGCAGCGGACCGGGGCCGTTAGGGTGGCGCCATGCCGGACACCCTGCTCGATGCCGTTCGCCGCTACACCGAGGCCCATGCCGATCCCGCGGGCCTCGCGCAAACGCCCGTTCCCGGCCTGACGACGATCCGCGCGACGGCGCCGAGCGGCCTGGTCCACGCCATCTCCCGCCCGCTCGTCTGCCTTGTTCTCCAGGGGCACAAGGACGTCGCCCTGGGATCCCGAACCTTCGCGTTCGGCCCCGGGGAGTCGCTGCTGATCACGGCGGACGTGCCGATGGTGAGCCAGATCACGCGGGCGAGCGTGGCCGCGCCCTATCTATCGCTCGTGCTGGACCTCGACCCGGCGGTGATCGCGGAGCTGTCGGTGCAGATCGGGGCGGGGCCGGTCCCCGCGGGCGCGGCCGTGCGGGTCGAGCCGACCGACGCCGAGGTCGCGGACGCCGCGTTGCGGCTCATGCGCCTTCTCGAGCGGCCGGCCGCCGTGCCGGTGCTGCATGCGCAGCTGGTCCGCGAACTGCACTACTGGCTCCTCGCCGGCCGGCACGGGGCGGCCATTCGCGGCCTCGGCTGGCCGGAGGGCCATACGCGGCGTGTGGCGCGGGCCGTCGCGGTTCTTCGCGCCGAGTTCTCCCGCTCGCTGCGGATCGACCGCCTCGCGGAGGCCGCCGGCATGAGCCCCTCCTCGTTCCATCACCATTTCCGCGCCGTCACCTCGCTGTCGCCGCTGCAGTTCCAGAAGCAGTTGCGCCTCATCGAAGCGCGCCGGCTGATGATGTCGGAAGGCCTGCCGGCGGGCAGCGCCGCCTTTGCGGTCGGCTACGAAAGCGTGTCGCAGTTCACGCGGGAGTATGGCCGTCTGTTCGGCCTGCCCCCGGTCAAGGACACGCAGGCCGCAAGAGGCGAGGTGCGGGCCGCGGCCTGAGGGGCCGAATGCCCAACCATCTCGCTGCCGGATCGACACGACACGCCTCGATCAGCGCACAACACGCTCGGGCGCGAGGGCTCGTTCGATTCGGGTCACGTTGTCCAGCATCGTGGGATCCTGCAGCAGCAGACAGTGGAACAGGGCTTCGTTGAACATGAGCTCGAGGATGCGCGTCATGACGGCGTCGGCTCCGTGCAGGCTGATGCCGGGCGGGGTGACGATGCGAAAATCGGAGAGACGCTCGAGCGGCGAGCCATTCACGCCGAGGACGGCGGCCACCCTGGCCCCGTGAGCCTTGGCGATGGTCGCGGCTTGCAGGGTCGATTTGGTCCGCCCGGAGTAGGAGATCGCGATCGCCACGTCCCCGGGCCGGGCCAGGGCCGCAAAAGCGATCTGGTTGTGCTGGTCCTCCGCGAAGTTGATGGCGATGCCCAGGCGCAGGAGGCGCTGGTAGAGATCGAGGGCGACGACGGCCGAGGCTCCGGCCCCGAAGACCTGGACATGGGGCGCCGCCCGGATGCCGGCGACAAGCGCGTCAAGGTCGGGCGTGCGCGACAGCACCTCGGCGAAGCGCAGCGCCCGGACCGAGGCCGTGTGGAACACCTTGTAGGCCACCTCGCCCATGCTGTCGCCCACCGCGAGCGCCGGCGCCGGCGAAGGCCCCACCGCGATGGCCGCCTGCATGGCGCGGCTTTCCTGCAGGAGGGTGAGCCGGAAGTCCTTCAGCCCCGCGAAGCCGAACCGCTTGGCCAGCCGGTCGATGGTCGACCGGCTCGAGCCCGTGCGCCGGGCCAGGACCGCCGAGGTGAGGGCCGCGATGTCATGCTCGGCCACGCTGAGCAGATAGGCGACGATCCGTCGTTCGGCCGCCGAGAACGCCATGCGCGACATGCGCTCGAGCAGTGGGGTCGAGGCGGAGACCGGTCGTCGCGGCAGGCTCGGATTGGTCACGGGAGCCTTTGAGAGTGACGCACTATGCGTCACTTTATGTGTCATATGAGATGTTGCGCGACAAGATGCATCGCAATAGCTTTTCTCCAGGGCGCCTTTGATCGAGCGGCGCCCCGACAAGAACCACCAGGGAGGACGGTTTGAGAACGATAGCGACAGCCCTTGTCTACGCCGCGACGCTGGCCTCATCGACGATCCTGGGCCAGGCGCAGGCGACGGAACTGACGTTCTGGCACCACACCTATCCGCCGGCGGAAGACTTCATCAAGAAGAAGGCCGCCGCCTACACGGCCCAGCATCCCGACGTGACGATCGCGCTGCACGCCGATCCGCACGGCGACTACGAGGTGAAGCTTCTCGCCGCGATCGCGGCCGGCAATCCGCCGGACATCGTCAACGTGCTCGACTACCTGTTCCCGCTCTATGCCGGCAAAGGCATCCTGGCGCCGGTGGATCCCGCGGCCTTCGGCGTGAAGTCCCAGGCCGAGCTCGAGGCCAAATACATGCCGAACGCGCTCTCCGGCCTGACCATCGGGGGCAAGGCCTACGGCGTACCGGAGGAGTTCAACACGCTCGCCCTGTTCCTGAACAAGAAGCACTTCGGCGACATCGGGCTCGATGCGACCAAGCCGGACAACTGGCCCAAGACCTGGGCGGACCTTCTCGCGGTAGCCGGCAAGCTGCAGAAGATCGAGGGCGGCAAGACCACGCGGGTCGGCTTCAACTGGGTGTGGAACCTCGACCCCTACTGGTACGCCCAGCAATACTGGCCGATCCTCGAGCAGTACGGCTGCAAGATCGTCGGCGAGGGCGGCAAGGCGGCGATCAACTCGGACGCCTGCGTCGCGGCGTTCACCGAGACCTGGCAGAAGCTCGTCACCGACAAGCTCGGTGGGCCGGATCTCGCCACCGTCAACCCCGTCAACGCCCTGCAAGACTTCAGCGAGGGGCGGCAGTCGATGGCGATCGCCGGCATCTGGGCGCCCCCGCTCTATTCGGACGCGGTGAAGGCGGACTACGTGGTGGCGCCCCTTCCCCAGAAGGACCCGGCCGCGCCGCACACCCTGCTGAACTCCTATGCGCTCGCCGTGACCGCCGCCTCCAAGCACCAGAAGGAGGCTTGGGACTTCCTGAACTTCCTGACCTCGGACGGCGAGGGCTATCTCAAGGCGACCGGCTACGTCACCGGGCGCAAGGGGTGGGGCGACACCGCGGCAGCCAAGGAGACCCGCGGCAGCGCCATCTTCGCCGAAGGGCAGAAGCACGGCACCTTCGTGTGGCGCTCGCCGACCTGGACCCAGGAAGGCAACGCCATCAAGGCCGCCATCGAGCAGTTCGCCCAGGGCACGCCCGTCAAGCAGGCGCTCGATCAGGCCGCCCAGGACATCGACGCGGCACGGGGCCAGTAGGCGGCCACCTGAATGTCGCACGGGATCGGATCAAGGCGGACGGCCGCGGTGCGGCTCGGGTGGTGGGGCTTCGGCTTCGCGGCCCTGCCGCTCGCCTACATCGTCGCCTTCCAGCTCTATCCGATCCTGTTCTCGTTCTACATCAGCCTGCACAAGTACGACCTGGTGTCGCCGCCGCACTACGTCGGCTTCGCCAACTTCGCCCGCCTGCCGACCGACCGGGCCTTCCTGAGCTCGGTCGCCATCACGCTCGCCTATGTGGCCTACACCATCGTCCCGGTGCTCGGGATGGCGTTCGGCCTGGGCTACGCGCTGACGCTCGCGGGCCGCTCGAGGGGGGTATGGCGCATCCTGCTGTTCGTGCCCTCCGTGCTCCCGGTCGTGTCGGTCGCCCTTGTCTGGAAGCTTCTGTTCAACATGCAGGGTCCGATCAACGCGGCCGTCGTCGCGGCCGGCGGCTCGCCTGTCCCCTGGCTGAACAGCAGCGCCTGGGCGCCCTGGGCGCTCGTCGTCATGAGCTGGTGGCACGCGACGAGCTACTACACGATCATCTTCCTGACCGGCTTCCTGGCCATCCCGCGGGACTACTACGAGGCCGCCAGCCTCGACGGCGCCTCGGGGTGGAACGCCATGCGGGAGATCACCCTTCCATTGATGAGGCCAACCATCGCGCTCGCCGTCGTGCTGGCGACCGTGAACGGGCTCAAGACCTTCGCGTTCCAGCAGATCGTCACCGACGGCGGACCCGCCGGCGCCACCCAGATCCTGACGCTGCTGATCTACAAGACCTCGTTCAACTACCTCGATGTCGGGCGGGCCAGCGCCTATTCGGTGGTGCTGTTCGTCGCGATCCTGCTGATCAGCGTCGCGCAGCTTCTCGTGCTGGGCGGCCGCCGTGGTTAGGTCGCAGCTGACGGCGCTCGTCGCGCAGGCCGCCCTGGCGGCGGCCACGCTGCTCACGCTCTACCCCGTCGGGTGGATGCTGCTCGCCTCGTTCCGCACCAACGCCGAAATCTTCTCGGGCGCATCGGGCGGGCTGGGCAGCGCCGGCTGGAGCAACTTCGTCAGCGCCTTCGGCCAGCGTCCCTTCTTCCTCTATTTATGCAACTCGCTGATCGCCGCCCTCGTGTCGGTGGCGGTCACCCTCGTGCTCGGCGCGCTCGCGGGCTACGGCTTTGCCAAGTACCGCTTCCGTCTGCGCGGGGCGCTCTGGCTCTTCGTGCTGTCCTCCTTGATGGTCCCGCTGGAAGCGATCGTCATCCCGCTGTTTCTCGAGGTGCACAGCTTCGGCTGGACCAACAGCTATGCCGGGCTGGTGCTGCCCACGGCCTTCAACGTCGTGGGCGTCTTCATCTTCCGCCAGGCCATGCTGGGGATCCCGGACGACTACATCGACGCGGCCCGCATGGATGGCGCGAGCGAGCCGCGAATCCTGCTCTCCATCATCCTGCCGATGGTGCGGCCGAGCATGGTGGTGGTCGCGGTCCTCACCTTTAACCTCAGCTGGAACAGCTATCTCTGGCCCCTGATCGTCGCCAGCAGCGACGAGCTGCGGACCCTGCCGCTCGGCATGGCGGCCTTCCAGAACAGCTTCAACACGCAATACGGGGAGGTGATGGCCGTGTCGGTGTTCGGCGCCATCCCGACCCTGCTCTTCTTCGCCGTCTTCCAGCGCTACGTGCTCGAAGGCACCCTGGCC
>CAXUMV010000170.1:0-7695 GCA_964252065.1 uncultured Lichenihabitans sp. | reverse complement strand
GGCCTTCCGAGAGCACCGTCGGGGTGAAGTTGAGCTTGACGCCGTAGTCCTGCAGGGTCGTCGTCACCGTGCAGCGCCCGGTCTTGTCGTCGATCGTGCTCGTCGCCGCGATGGGAACCCTGCCGCCGGCCGTGAATTTCGCGCTTTCGCCGGAGATCGCGGCGACGGTCGGCTCTGCCAGGACATGGGCGACGCCGTTGCGCTCGAAGGCCTGGAGCTGGGCGTTCAGCGTGGTGCCGCCCGTCATGAAGGACAGCGCGCCGGTCCCGCCCGACCCGAACAGCGGGTTCAAGCTCGGGCTGTAGCTCTCCGCGGTGCCCGTCTTGCCGAAGGCCGCGGTGCCGGCCGATGCGTTCACGCCGAGCTGCTTCAGCACGCTGCGCTGCACCTCGACCACCGAGACCTTGAGCATGACCTGATCCTTCTCGCGGATCACGAGGGAGTTGATCAGGTTGCCGGTGACGATCTGGGTGCTGCCGAAGGACACGCTGCTGCCGCTTCCGGTCGCCGAGGCGCCGCCCCCGCCCACTGCGGTGTAGCCGACATAGGCGCTGGCGATGTCCTGCGCCTTCTGGGCATCGACGGCCGAATCCACGAAGCCGGTCAGGATCACGGTGTCGTTGACCCCCTGCACGTGCACGTCCGCGCTCGGCAGGGCGGTTTTAAGGATGGCGCTGAGGTCGCCGAGGTCGCGGCTGTTGATCACGAGCTCGAGGGTCGCGATGCGGCGCCCGGCCTTGTCGAGCGCGAAGATGGTCGTCTGCCCGTCGGCGATGCCGAAGACGAACAGCTTGCGGGAGGTCCGCACCACCGCATTGGCGACCTGCGGGTTGCCGATGAAGACCTCCGTCGCATCGGCCGGCAGCGTGACCATCGTGGACCGGCCGATGCTGAGGGTCAGCTTGCGCGTCGTGTCCAAGGCCCCGAGGGTGAGGTCGGAGGGCGCCGGCAGCGCCGCCTGGTTGGGCGCATAGTCGCGCGTGAGGCTGCCCGCCTGGGCTCCCGCCGGGCCGAGCAGGCTGCAGGCCGCCGCCAGCAGGATGGTGCCGGGGAGTCTCATCGGATGGCCTCGGAGGCGGCGGCGCCGTAGCGGACGACCGTCATGGTCTTGTCGCCCTGCTCGGGGTCCATCGCGTTCTTCTCCTGGTCGAGGACGCTGCGCAGCGTGAGCGAGAGCTGGCCGAGCCGCTGGGCGAGGATGATGGTCTCGGCCTGCTCCGGCTCGAGCTCCAGGGTGGCGTTGGACCCCACCACGACGGCCTGGCCGTTCTTGTCCTGGACGTTCTGGCCGATCGCCAGCACCCGGACGTTGTGGAGCAGGGTCTGGCTGATCGTCGCCGCCTGCGCGCCCGGCGCGGTCCGGCTCTGGTCCTGGTAGGTGTGGACGACGTCGACGCGGTCGTTGGGCAGGATGAAGCCGCCGGCTGTGGTCGAGCCCTGCGAATCGATGTTGATCGCCACGGCCCGCTTGCCCGAGGGCAGCATGGCCGACATGAAGCCCGAGCCCTTTATCAGCTTCTCGCGGTGGATCGGCTCGCCCGCGAAGAAGGCGATCCGCACGATCGAGCCCTTGAGGGCGTCGGTCACCGCGGGATCGGCGGCCCGCACCAGCATGCCGGGCGCAAGAGCCGTCTTCGGCCAGGCCTGCCAGCCGATGTCGCCCTCGGCCACCACGGTGCCGATCGGCAGGTCGTGGGTGGCGGTCAGCACCTCGTCGACCGGCGCGGGGGGCGGGGGCGCCTGGGTTTCGACGACCACGGGCTTGGGGGCGTTCGCCATCACGAAGGCGCCGCCGGCGGCCGCGACGGCCAACGCGAGAACGAGGAGGCGGGACTTCTTCATGGGACTGATGAAACCGGACGGCGCCGCATGGCGCGACAGGCCGGAGTCAATCACCCAAACGTCAAAGTATGGTTAACCCATTATGGACAAGGCGCCCGGGGTGCCGCGGGCCAGGGCGGGGCGGCCTCTCGCCGTTCCTCGAAGCAGCGCGCGAGGCGCAGCACGAGCGCGTCGCCGAAGCGCGGACCCACGATCTGCAGCCCGATCGGCAGGCCGTCCTTCGAGAACCCGGCATTGATGGAGGCGGCCGGCTGGCCGGCCATGTTCCAGGGCACCGTGAAGGCGATGTGCTCGAAGGGCCGCCCGGGGTCCTGGGTGGGCGAGGCCGCCTCGGCGGGGTAGGAGGCCACCGGCAGGACCGGGGACAATACCGCATCGAGCGTGCCGAACAGCCGCCCGCAGGCCTCCCGCATCGCGAAGGTCTGGTCGAAGCCCGCCGCCACGTCGGCCGCATCGAGCCGCGCCGCGCCCGCGACCCACGCCAGGACGTAGGGCAGGATCAGCGCCCGGCGCTCGTCCGGCAGGGTGCGGATCTGGGCCAGGAACCGGGCGCGCCAGAACCCGTCGAGGCCGTCCAGCATGGCCCGCGTCAGGACCGGGGGCACCTCCCGCACGCTGGCGCCCGCATCCGCGAAGAGGCCGGCGGCCCGGACGACGGTGTCGCGCACGAGGGGGTCGACCGGCAGCCCGCAGCCGGCCTCCGGCATGAGCCCGATCGTGAGGCCCGACAGGTCGCCGTCCCGCGCCTCCCAGTCGACCGGAAGGGCCGGCAGGCTGGTGCCGTCCCGCGCGTCGGGCCGCGCGAGGGTCGGCATGAGCCATGCCGCGTCGGCCACGGTGCGGGTCATCGGGCCGATGCAGCGCCCGACATAGGGCGGGACGACCGGCACGCGGCCCTGGCTCGGCTTGAAGCCGAACAGCCCCGTCAGGGCGGCCGGGATGCGGATGGAGCCGCCGATGTCGGTGCCCAGATGCAGGGGCCCGTAGCCGGCCGCCGCCGCCGCGGCCGCCCCGGCGCTCGAGCCGCCCGGGTTCAGGGCGGGGTTCCACGGGTTGCGGGTGAGGGGGTGGAAGCTCGACAGGCCGGAGGACAGCATGCCGTAGTCCGGGCAGGTCGTCTTGGCGAAGACGATGGCGCCGTCCTCCCTCAGGCGCGCCGCGGCGGGCGCATCGGCCGGGGCGGGGTCGAGCACCGTGGCCGCGGAGCCGAGCGGCACCGGGACCCCGGCCGTGGCGATCAGCTCCTTGACCGTGACCGGCAGGCCGTCGAGCCGGCCGCGGGGCTCCCGGCGCTGCCAGCGGGCGGTGCTCGCCGTGGCGGCGGCCCGGGCGGCCGCGGGGTCGTAGGCGTAGAGCGCCGCGATCACCGGTTCCCAGGCCGCGATGCGCGCCTCGATGGCCGTCCAGCATTCGAGCGGGCTCATGGTGCGGGCCGCAAAATGGCCGAGGAGTTCGGCCGCGCCCATGTCGGCCGGCGAGGTGCTTCCCGTCACGGGTCGCGCGCGGCGCGGGACGCCGGGCCTACTGCGTCCAACGCGCCTCGGTCACGATCGTCTGCGGCAGGGGCTCGTCCGGCCACAGGCCCGCGAGCCCCTTCTTCCAGATGCCGAGACGCGGCAGGTCGAACAGGTAGAGGGCCGGCACGTCGGCGGCCAGAATCTTCTGGGCCTCCCCCATCAGCCTGTCCCGCTCGGCCTGGTCGCCGGCGGCTTCGGCCCCGCCGACGGCCGCGTCGAAGGCGGGGTTGCGGTAGCCGAAGTAGTAGGTCGGCCGGGCGTAGATGGCGATGTCCATGGGCTCGGCGTGGTCGATCGCCGTCACCTCGAAGTCGTGCTTGAGGAACACCTCGTCGATCCAGCGGGCCGGGAACTCGGTCGGCTGGAGCTTCAGCGTGACGCCGACGTCGGCCAGCATGGCCTGCAGCACCTCGGCCGAGCGGGTCGTCTCGGCCATCTGCGGCACCTTCATGGTCAGGCCGAAGCCCTGCGGGTAGCCGGCCTCCGCCAGCAGCGCCTTGGCCCTGGCAGGATCGAAGGGCAGCACGCCGGTGGTGTCGACATAGCCCTGGTCCGAGGGCGCGAAATGGCTGCCGATGGGCGTGCCGAACCCCGAGAACACGGCGTCCATCACGGCCTTGCGGTCGACCGCCTGCATCAGGGCGCGGCGGACCCGCACGTCGGACAGCGGCGCGACGGCGCAGTTCAGCCCCGCCACGAGCTTGCGCGGCGTGACGCCCGCGACCGCCTCGAAGCGGGAGTCCTTCTGGAACTCGGCGAAGAGTTCCGGGGCGCCGAAATTGGGGAACCCGTCGATGTCGCCGGCCCGCAGCGCCGCGGCTTCCGCCTGCGGATCGCCGATGAAGCGGAACGTGACGCCGGCAAGATGCGGCAGCCCGGCGCGCCAGTAGCCCGGGTTCTTGACGAGGTCGACGTGGTCGCCGCGCTGCCAGGCCTTGAACATGAAGGGCCCCGTGCCGACCGGCGCGGTCCTGTTGCCGTCGACCGTCTTGGGATCGACCATCACGGCGTCGCCCCAGGCGAGCCAGTAGAGGAACAGGCCGACCGGGTGCTTGAGGATCACGACCGCGGTTGCGGGATCGGGCGCCTCGACGCTCGCGATCGGCTCGAAGAACTGCTTCTGCGCGTTGGTGGAGCCGGGGGCGCGCGCCCGGTCGAGGCTGAACTTGACGATGCTCGCCTCGAAGGGCGTGCCGTTGTGGAAGGTCACGCCCGCCTGCAGCGCGAAGCGGTAGGTCAGCCCGTCCGGGGACACGGTCCAGGATTTGGCGAGCAGCGGCTGGATCTTGCCGGTGCGATCGAGCGTCACCAGCCCCTCGAAGAGGTTGCCCCACACCACCTCGCGGATGGCGGTGGGCGCCGCGACCGTGGGGTCGAGCCCCGGCGGCTCGACCTGCAGCCCGAGCACGAGGGTGTCCTTGGCGAGGGCCGGCGCGAGGGCGCCCAGCAGCAACCCGGCCACGAGCCCCGCGGCACCCCACCACTTCCTCTGCCTCATCGCAATCCCCGCTGCCGGACCGCCGCCACTAAAGGGCAGTCGCGGGCCGGCGGCAAGGGAGGGGACGGGGACGTCCTCACCCGAGCCATCGGCCCATGACGACGCGCGGCGTCAGGTCGAAGCCGAGATGCTCGTAGAAGGCGACGACCGCGGCGTTGCTCTCGCGCACGAGCAACTGGACCTTCCTCACGCCGCGTCCCCCAAGCCAGTCCTCGCCGGCGCGGACGATGGCACGGCCGAACCCTCGGCCCCGTGCCCTGGGATGGGTGGCGACGTAGTAGAGCCATCCGCGATGCCCGTCGTGACCCACCATCACGCTGGCTTCGATCCGCCCATCCTCGCTCAGGCCGACGAGCACGTCTGAACAGGCGCCCTCGAGCGCGAACCGGAAGTCCGCGGCCGGATCGTTATAGGGTGCGACGAGGTCGCAGGCGCGCCACAACGCCATGATCTCCGGCTCCTCGCCGCTCGCAGCACTCCGGACGTGAAGGGACATGGGCTCGGTCCTCGCCGACGACGTCGCACGATCTTCGTTGACACTGGGCGCTCAATATGATCTATATTGCCTCGCTGCAGAAATGCATTTGACCCCGGGGCTCCGAGCCGCCGGGGTTTCTTGTTTCTGCAGCGTCCCTTCTCGACAACGACGGATATCTCGCCATGCCGGGCCGTGCGTCGCCGCGCCAGCCGGAGCTGGCCGACGAGGCCACGGACCTCATCCGCGAGGCGATCCGCTCGCACGTCCCCGCCGCCATCGCCGAACTCGCCCGGCTCGCCCACGAGGCGACCAGCGAGGCCGCACGCGTCTCCGCCATCAACGCCCTGATCGACCGCGGCTACGCGCGCCTCAAGGACACCCCCGAGGGAGACGACCGGGAGCATGGCATCACGGTCCGTTTCGTCACGCCGCCCCAGAAAGCTTGACGTCGAGCTGCCGGAGGCGTTCCGGGGGCTGTTCCTGCCGTTCCGCTACAAGGCCTTCTACGGGGGCCGCGGATCGGGCAAGAGCCACGCCATGGCGACCGCCCTCGTGCTGCTCGCGGCCCAGGCGCCGCTGCGTGTCCTTGCGGCCCGCGAAATCCAGAAGTCGATCCGCGACAGCTCCAAGCGCCTGCTCGACGACCGCATCGCGGCCCTCGGCCTCGGCCGGAAGTTCACCTCGACCGAGACCGAGATCAAGGCGCGCAACGGCTCGCTGTTCCTGTTCGCCGGGCTCGGCCACAACCCCGACCAGATCAAGTCCATGGAGGGCATCGACATCGCCTGGGTCGAGGAGGCGGACGCCATCTCGCAGCGCTCGCTCGACATCCTGGTGCCGACCATCCGCAAGCCCGGCTCGGAGCTGTGGTTCTCCTGGAACCCCCGCCACGAGACCGACCCGGTCGACGCCCTGTTCCGGGGCGGCCCGGCCCGGGACGACGCGCTCGTGCGCCGCGTCAGCTACGCCGACAACCCCTGGTTCCCGGCCGTGCTGGACGTCGAGCGACGCTGGGATTTCGAGCGCGACCCCGACAAATACGCCCATATCTGGGAGGGCCACTACCAGCTCCGCTCCGAAGCCCGCGTGTTCCAGAGCTGGCGGATCGAGCGGCTCACGCCCCCGCCCGGCGCCCGGCCGTATCTGGGGGCCGACTGGGGGTTTGCGGCCGATCCCACCGTGCTGGTCCGCTGCGTGCTGCTCGACCGGGTGCTCTATGTCGAGCGCGAGGCCTACCGGATCGGCTGCGCCATCGACGACACGGCCGCGCTGTTCGCCACCGTCGAGGGCGCCGCGGGGCCGACGCCCTGGCCCATCACGGCCGACAGTTCGCGCCCCGAGATGATCGCTCACCTGCGCGGGCGGGGGTTCCGCATCAGGCCCGCCCGCAAGGGCGGCGGCTCGGTGGAGGAGGGGGTCGCGTTCCTGCGCTCGCTCGACATCGTGGTGCACCCCGACTGCCGTCACACCATCGATGAGCTGACCCATTATTCCTACAAGGTCGACCGCCTAACGGGCGACGTCCTGCCGGTGCTCGAGGACAAGCACAACCACGTCATCGACGCCCTGCGCTACGCCCTCGAGGGCGTGCGGCGCGCCGACTACCAGCTGCTCAAGCTGCTCTGAGGATTTTGCGGCCCGTCATCGCGGGCGACGGCGTAGGGCCGGCCCCCGCGCCGCGCCGCCACGCGCCCCCGCTTCCGGAGTCACGATGGCCCGCCCCAAAACCCGCCTTGCGGCGCAGGACAGCCTGTCGAATCTCGCCGCCTCGCTCGGCGCCGGCAAGGACAAGGCGGCGAACGACGCCTTCTTCGTAACGGATCTCGCGCGCGACCAGATCGAGGCGATGTATCGCGGCGACTGGCTGGCGCGCAAGATCGTCGACATCGTCCCCTACGACAGCATCCGCGAGTGGCGCGCATGGGCGGGCGACCCCGAGGCCGTGGCGGCCGTGGAAGCGGCCGAGCGGCGCCTCGGCCTGCGCAAGGCGGTGCAGCGCGCCATGGTGCTGGGCCGTCTCTACGGGGGCGGGGCGATCATCGTCGGCACGGCCGAGGACGACCCGGCGCATCTGAGCCAGCCGCTCTATCCCGAGGCCATCGGGCCGGGTGGGGTGCGCTTCCTCCATGCGGTCAGCCGCTGGCAGCTCGGCGCGACCGACATCAGCCGCGACCCGCTCGACCCCTTCTTCGGCGAGCCGGTGGCCTACGAGATCGCCGGGGACCGGCGTGCGGCGCTGAGCCTGCATCCCTCCCGGGTGGTGCGGTTCCTGGGCAACTCCTTGCCCGATCCGCAGCTGTATGGGGCCCAGCCCTGGTCGGACAGCGTGCTGCAGACCCTCTACGACGCGATCCACGCGG
>CAXUMV010000169.1:0-7726 GCA_964252065.1 uncultured Lichenihabitans sp. | reverse complement strand
GAAGCGGAGCGTCGGCTCGGCGACCGGCCCCGCATGGCCGACCCGGGCGAACCAGTCGCGCCACCGGCACCAGCTCTTGTCGGGCGCCTCGGTCTCGATAAGGTCGTGGGAGCCGTTCCACAGCCGGCTCCCCGGGCGCCGGCCGTAGCCGGGGGAGCAAACGGGCACGATGGTATCGGCCCGCGAGGCCAGCACCACGCCGTCGCCGAAGGGAGGCACGCCGTAGCGGATGGCGATGTCGACCTCCCGCCCTCGAGGCTCAAGCGGCTGTCCTGCGAGATCACCCGGATCTGGGCGCCGGGATGGCGCTGCCGGAAGCCGGCCAGCCTCGGCAGGAGCCACAGCATCGAGAACCCCACCGTCGCCCCGATGGTCACGGCCTCCTGCCTCAACGAGGACCGGACCGCCTCGACGCCCTCGGCCATGCCCGACAGGCTGCTGGCCAGGGTGACGCCGAGCGCTGCTCGACCGGCCTTTGCGGCACCTGCAAGTCGAAGCTGTCGAGCGGGTCCGTCGACATGAAGCACAGCGGAGGCATCCGGCAGCGGGAGATCGACGTCGGCTACTTCCTGCCTTGCTGCTCGACGCCGCTGGACGACCTCGTGATCGAAAGATAGCAGACCCGGCGTCCGGTCGATCCGCTGAAGATCGATCGGTGAAGCGGGCCGGCACGCCACCTTCACTGGATCGACCCCCCTCCCCGGCTCGTCATCGCGAGGCGCGTCAGCGCCGTGGCGATCCATACGGCGGCGCGGATGCCGAGTCGCCGCGCCCGCAAGACGCCCCAGCATTCCACACCGCTCGTCCTGAGTGCAGCGTGATATGCATGGCCTTGCGCTCGATGCTCCATGGCACGCCAGGGTTCTCCCGGTTGCCTGGGGCGTCGATCTTGGACGCGGGGGAGGAACCGTCGTTGCCGGAAGACAAGCCCGAAAGCTTTGCGACGGTTCGGGAACAGGCGCGCGTCGCCTGGCTGTATTTCCAAGGCGGGCTGACGCAACGGGAGATCGCCGTCGAACTCGGCATGACCCGGTTGCGGGTGAACAAGATCATCGGCCAGGTCCGCGACGACGGATCGGTGAAGATCGACGTCAATCTCCCCCTGATCGACTGCATCGAGATCGAGCAGCAGCTCAAGCAGGCCTTCGGGCTGGCCGACGCGATCGTGGTTCCCGCCGTCAGCGACATCACCGAGCAGCAGCGCACCATCGGCGAGGCCGGCGGCCTGATGATCAACGGCCTGATCGAGGGCCGCAATCTCGGCATCGGCATCGGCTGGGGCTACACGCTCAACTTCGCCGCGCGCCGGCTGACCGCGCGCCCGACCCGCGACTCCTGGGTCGTGAGCCTGACCGGCGGGTTCACGCGCGGCTCGGGCAGCAACACCTTCGAGATCGCAACGGCCGTCGCGCGGGCGCTCGACGTCGAGTGCCACTATCTCACCGCGCCGATCTACTGCTCCAGCATGGAGAGCCGCGAGACGCTCCTGCACAACGAGGAGATCGCCGACGTGCTCGCCCGCACGGAGATCGCCGAGGTGGCGCTGGTCTCGTGCGGCGACCTGTCGGCGCGCTCACCCATCGTCTCGCTGCGGATCGTGAAGGATCACTACGACGACCTCGTGCGGCTCGGCGCCGTCGGCGAGGTGCTGGGCTGCTTCCTGGGAGAGGACGGCCAGCCGGTGCGGCATTTTTTGAACGACAGCATCATGGCCATGTCGCTCGAGGCGCTGCGCCTCAAGCCCGTGTCCGCGCTCGTATCCGGCGGGGTCCACAAGGCCTCGATCATCCACGCCATCCTGCGGGGCCGCTACATCAACCGCCTCGTCACCGACGAGCGGGTGGCGCGCATCCTGCTCGAACGCGCCACCTGAACGGTCCTACGGCAGCGCCTTCTCAAGCGCTTCGGTCATGGCGCGCAGGGTCACGAAGGTCGACGCCGCTCCCGGATCGATGTGGCCGATCGACCGCTCGCCGAGCTTGGCCGAGCGGCCCCGCCGCGCGACGAGCGATGCGGTTTCCTTCATCCCCCGTTCGGCGCCCTTGAGGGCAGCCCGCATCGTGTCGAGCGAGGAGGCGCCGGCCGCGACGGCCGCCCGTGCCTGCTCGGCGGCCGGCACCCAGGCATCGATCATGGTCTTGTCGCCGGGCTCCGTCCGCCCCCGCTCGCGGATGCCGGTCGCGGCAGCCTCGATCCAGTCGGCGACCGCACGCGCGTCGAGGTTCAGCCGTTCGCTCACCGCCGTGCCGGCGCGCAGGAAGGCGGTCGCGTAAAGAGGGCCCGAGGAGGCGCCGACGGCATCGAGGAAGGTCTTAGCCATGCGCTTGCAGGTGGCTTCGATCGTCTCGTCCTCCGGCGCATCCGCAAGGGCGTTCCCCACCGCGGTCCACCCGATCTCCATCGTGACCCCGTGATCGCCGTCTCCGATCACGCCGTCCAGCTCGCTGAGCCAGTCCCGCTCGGCGATGACCGCCACGCCGACGTTCTTCATCATGTTGCGGAAGATCGCCGGCGTGATGTCCCCCGCGGTCGCCAGGACCTCGCTGCGCCCGACCCGTCCCGTCGTCGTGCCACCCTGGGGCCGCCGCCCCGTCGCCGCCTCCAGGCTGGCGGTCCGGCCTGCGACCGTCTCGCCGACCCGCAGGGCCGTGGTGTGGCAGGGATGGTCGAGCAGGCTCTTCAGCTCGGGATCGAGCTTGATCAGGGTGATCGAGGCGCCGGCCATCTCGAGCGAGGTCGCATATTCGCCGACCCAGCTGTGATGGATGCGGACCTCGCGCGCCTGGAGCATGAGGCGCGTCTTGCGGTGGAGCAGATAGAGCTCGATCGGGGTCGTGGCGCCGAGCCCGTTGACCAGCACCGCGACCTCGTCGCCGCTGCCGATCGCAAGATCCGCCAGGATCGAGCCCACGAGCGTCTGCGCGACGGTGTCGGCGCTTTCCACGGCGCCGCGCCGGATGCCGGGCTCGCCGTGCAGTCCCATGCCGATCTCCATCTCGTCCGGCCCGATCTCGAAGTTGAGCTTGCCGGTCTGCGGCAGCGAGCAGGCCGACAGCGCGACCCCCATGGTCCGTGTCATGGCATTGGCATGACGGCCCAGGCGATAGACCTCCTCGAGGCCGAGCATGCGGTCGGCGGCCGCGCCGACCGCCTTGAATACGAAGAAGTCGCCCGCGATGCCGCGCCGTTCGGCGATGCGGTCGGCAGGCGCCGAGGCGACGTCGTCGGTGACGGCGATGCTGCGCACCGGCGTGCCGGCCCGCTCGAGCTCCTCGACCGCCATGTCGAAGTTCATCACGTCGCCGCTGTAGTTGCCGTAGAGGAACACGATGCCGGCGCCGTTCTCGACCTCGCGGGCGGCGTCCAGGATGTGCTCGGGCGCGGGGGAGGCGAAGATGTTGCCGACCGCACTCGCATCGGCGAGGCCCCGGCCGACATAGCCGGTGAAGGCCGGTTCGTGCCCCGAGCCGCCGCCCACCACAACGCCCACCTTGCCGGGACGCGGACCGTTCACGGCGACGACGGCGCGGCCGGTGTCGCCTCCCAGCCGCAGCAGGTCGGGATGGGCCCCGACCATGCCCTCGATCAACTCGGGGATGATGCGGTCGGTGGCGTTGATCAGCTTCTTGGTTTTCGCGGCGGTCATGGGAGCTCCGGGCCTGGGCGGCTACGACAAGGATCGGGTCTGGTAGGCAAGGCTCGGGAGCGCTAGCCCGCCTCGGTACGCAGGCGGAGGCGGGAGATCGCGTCGAACGAGATGGCCAGCACCACAATGGTGCCGCTGACGATGCCCTGCCAATAGGGCGACACCCCGAACAGCACGATGATGTTCTCGATAATGCCGATGATGGCGGCGCCGAAGATCGCTCCGAGCGGCGAGCCGACGCCGCCGGTCGTCGCCACGCCGCCGATCACCGAGGCGGCGATCGGACCGAGCACCCACGTGTCGCCGATCGATGGCTGGGCGGTGCCCAGGCGCGCCACCATCATAACGCCCGCGAGCGAGGCCAGCAGGCCCGCGCCGGTGAACACCAGAAGCCGGATGCGGTTGACCTCGATGCCGAGCATCCGGGCCGCGGCGGCGTTGTTGCCGATGGCGTACATGTAGCGGCCGAAGGGCGTCTTCACGGTCAGGAACACCGCAAGGACGAGCATGACCATCATGACCAGGAAGGGCACCGGCACCCCGAGGAGGTCGCCGCGTCCGAGGAACTGGATGGATTTCGGGATGCCCGTGATGGCGACGCCCCGGGTCAGCACCAGGTTGGCGCCCCCGATAATGCCGGCCGTGCCGATCGTGAGCACCAGCGAGTGCAGCCGCAGCATCGCGACCAGGAAGCCGTTGCAGAAGCCGAGCGCCGCGCCCAGCAACAGGGTGAGGGGCACCGCGAGCGCAGGCGGCATGCCGGCATCGACCATCAACAGCCCCGAGACGACCCCGCACAGGCCGCCGATGACGCCGAGCGAGAGATCGAGCTCGCCGATGATCATCAGCGAGGACTGGGCGATCGTCACGAGCCCGATGAAGGCGAGCCCCCGCATGACGACCGACAGGTTGTAGGAAGTCAGGAAATAGGGCGACAGGACCGCCGAGACGGCGAAGATCAGAACGAGGATCACGAAGACGCCGGCCAGCGGGTTGCTCAGGACGCCGGCCGTCCAGCTACGCCACATGGGCTTGGCTTCCGGCGCCGAAGATGGCGCCGACGAGAGTTTCATTGCTGGTCGTTGCGGCATCGAACTCTCCGCTGATCCTGCCCGCGTGCATGGTGACGATGCGGGTGGCGCATTTGCGCAGTTCCGTCATTTCGGAGGAGATCAGGATGATGCCGACCCCCTCCTCGGCGAGCCGCTTCATGATGCGGTAGATCTCGGCCTTGGTCCGCACGTCGATGCCCTTGGTCGGCTCGTCGAAGATGATCAGCTTCGGCCGCCGCGCCATGGAGCGGCCGATAATGGCCTTCTGCTGGTTGCCGCCGGACAGGTAGACGATCTCCTGGGACATGCTGGACGTCTTGATGTCGTAGGCGGCGATGACGCTGGCGACGGCGGCCTTCTCCTTGCCGGCCGAGATGCTGAGGCCGCTCGTCTGCCCGTAGATCGCCATGCCGATGTTGTCGCGGACCGACATGCGGGCAAAGATCCCGTGGTGCTTGCGCTCCTCCGACAGGTAGATCAGGCCCTTGGCCACGGCCCGTGCCGGGCTGTTCGGCGCGAGCGGTTCGCCGCAGAAGCGCACGCGGCCGCCGAGCGTCTTCCGGTAGCCGAAGATCGTCTGCATCAGCTCGGAGCGGCCGGCGCCCACGAGCCCCGCGAAGCCGAGTATCTCGCCGCGCCTGAGGGTGAACGTCGCCTCCGAGAAGCCCGTGCCGCGGAGCCCCTCGACCACGAGGATGTCATCGCCGGCTCCAGGGAAGGCGGCGGCCGGCTGGTAGGTGTCGTCGAGTTTCAGGACTTCGCCCGACATGGCCCGGATGAGGTCGCCGGCGTCGGTCTCGGCCATCCGGCCGGCACCGACCTTCCGGCCGTTGCGCAGCACCGTGTAGTCGTCTCCGATGTCGAAGATCTCGTCCATCTTGTGCGAGATGAAGACGATGGCATGCTGTCCATCGCGGAAGTCCCGGATGACGTTGAACACCCTGTCGACCTCCGTGCGGGTCAGCGCGGAGGTAGGCTCGTCGAGGACCAGCACCTTCATGGTCTGGTTGGTGGAGGCGCGGGCGATCTGCAGGAGCTGCTGCTCGGGGACCGAGATGGTGCGCACGAGATCGGACGGCCGTGCCGTGATCCCGAAGCGGTCGAGATAGGGCTGCGCGTCCCGCTCGATGGCACGGCGCTGGAAGATGACGCCGCGGTGCCCCGTCCGGCCGTAGGGCAGGAAGAGGTTCTCGGCGACGCTCATGTTGGCAAAGAGCGTGAGCTCCTGCGGCACGTAGGCGATCGTCTTGTAGAGCTCGGGATGGGTGGCTGGATCCCGGCCGTCGATCCGCAGCGTGCCGGAACTCTGCGGCAGCGCCCCGGTCAGGATCTTGACCAGGGTCGATTTGCCGGCCCCGTTCTCGCCGGCCAGGATGTGCACGCGGCCGAGCTCGAGGGCAAGATCGACGGAGTCCAGCGCCCTGACGCCGGGATACTCCCGGCCGAGCCCTTCAGCGTCCAGATAGGCCATCCCGTTCTCCGAAGGGAGGCGCCCGGTTGGCTGGACCGGGCACCGATGAAGGCCGGGTGCGGCCCTACTTGGAGAGGCTGGCCTTGTTGATCACCGCGATCCCGGTGTCGATATATTTGGGGGTCGCGCCCCCGAGCGCCTTCTGCCACATCGTCATCACGGCCCAGTAGCCCTGCATTTCGGGCTTGGTCGAGGAGGTGCTGTCGGCGACGCCGTCGCGGATCATCTGCAGCATCTCGGGCAGGTCGTCCATGCCGACCAGGATCACCTGGCCGGTCTTGCCGGACTCCTTGATGGCCTGGCCGATGCCGATCGGACCCGCGGCGTCGGACGCGACCCAGCCCTTGAGGGTCGGATGCGCCTGCATCACCGCGGCGGCCTGCTTCTGGGCCTGCTCGATGCTGTCGTTGTCGATCCCGGTCGCCACGACCTTGATCTTGGGAAACTTCGCAAAGTACTGCGCGTGGCAGTCGGCGCGGATCTTGTGGTTCGGCGCGCTCGGCACGCCCATCATGATCGCGACCTCGCCCTCTTCCTTCAGGAGGTCGACCAGGCGCCGGGCCGCGATATTGGCCTGCTCGCAGAAGTCGTTGCCGATGCTGGTCAGGTTCAGGTCTTCGGGAGCGACGGAGTCGAACACCGTGACGGGGATCTTCTGTTCGACGGCTTCCTCCAGCGAGGCCCGGTTGCCGCTCGCGTCCAAAAGATCGATGGCGATGCCGTCGGGCCGCGTCGCGATGCTGCTTTCCAGGATCTGGTTCTGCTGAACGACATCGGCCTGCTGCGGCGCGCTGTAGTCGATCTGGACCTTGGCCCCGGTCTGCGCCTCGATGACCTTGGCGGCCAGCTTGGCGCCGTTGTTCACCTTGTCGAACCAGGGATGCACCACCTTGGGGACGATCACGAAGCGAAAGCTGCTCTTCTTGACCGTGCCCGGCTCCTCCTGCGCGAAAGCGACGGATGAGGTGAGCAAGGCTGCCACCAAGGCGACATGGGCAACGCTTTTCATCGGACTCCTCCCTGGAGATTCTTATGACGGCGCCAGCTGTCTCTTCGGCGTCCGGCTGTCGTTTTACATTCGTATCTCCCGATTTACAAGTGCATTGGGCTGAGCGGGGCCATGGCGTCCGGCGGGTCGCGCCGATGCGTTGCGGCCCGATCGCAAGGCAGATTCTCTCGTTCGATCGCCGTCATCGCGAGGCGCGTCAGCGCCGTGGCGATCCATGCTGCGGTGGAAAGACCCGAGGATGCGACGGCCGATCAGGTCGCCGGCACAAGGACCGTATCGACGACGTGGATCACGCCGTTGGACTGCGTGACGTCCGGGATGGTCACCGTCGCCTTGTCGCCCTTCGCGTCGACGATGACGACCTTGTCGCCATCCATCTCCGCATTAAGGTTTTCACCCTCGACGGACTTCAACGAGGCCTTCCCGTTGCCCTCCTTGATCCTGGCCAGGAGGTCGGCGGCCGTCAGCTTGCCCGCGACCACATGCAGGGTCAGAACCTTGGTCAGGGTCGCCTTGCTCTCCGGCTTGACCAGCGTATCGACGGTCCC
>CAXUMV010000168.1:0-7753 GCA_964252065.1 uncultured Lichenihabitans sp. | reverse complement strand
TCTCCCCGGGCTTGGTGTCCCTCTGGTGCATCGGTCTTTGGCCTGCCACCGCGCCTGCCAGCTTAGCAGACCCGGCAGAAATCAAGTTACAAGGTGGCCGGCAGGCCGGATGAGGGAAACCTCCTCGTCTCCAACGCCCCTCATCCGCCCCATCGGGCACTTTCTCCCCGCACGCGGGGCGAAGGGGCCAACCCACGCGTCCACGCTTTCGATCGCCCGTAGTCCGTCTTCGCGAGGCGCGTCAGCGCCGTGGCGATCCACGCCACGTGGGGTGCCCGACCCTGGATCGCTTCGCTGCGCTCGCAAAGACGACCTAGGCCGTCGAGGCCGGTGGTTCTCGATGCCGCTTGGTAGAAAAGCCAGCGATATCGGCGCCCGGCACCACCCCTTGACGCGTGACCATGAAGCTCCGATGTTAAATGCCGTAACATCAACAGGGCTCGTCGGGCCCCGTGTTACGGAGAAGGCAAGATGACCTCGTATTCCAATGCGGGCGGCCCCGCGGATGCTCTCGGCCGCGCTCGATGGCAGGGCGGCTGCGGCACGGCCCGATGGAAGCCGCTGGAGATCGCCGCCATCGTGGCCGGTTTCGTGATCTGGTGGCCGGTCGGTCTGGCGCTGCTCGGCGTGAAGTTCGCCCAGCGGCGGGGCTACAAGGTGGACGACGCGATGAGCGCGGTCCGCGGTGCCTTCGGCGGCATGGGCCGCGCGGCCCCGCCGCAGTGGCGGCCGTTCGCGGGCTCGCCCACCGGCAATGCCGCGTTCGATGAGTGGCGCCATGCCGAGCTCGCCAAGCTCGACGAGGAGCGGCGCAGGATCGATGCGGCCCAGCGTGAGTTCGCCGACCACCTCGACAACCTGCGCAAGGCGCGCGATCGCGAGGAGTTCGAGGGCTTCATGCGGGCGCGCGAGCAGAGCCGTCCGGCCCCCGAGGCGTGAAAGCGTTAACCCTGCCGCGACGTTGCTCGGCGCCGTAGCGCGCCGTTAGACCGGATTAAGGAGGCGCGTCCCATGGTCGGTCCATGGCGCGCCTCTTTCCTTTCTACGCCGCTGTCGGCCTCGCCGCTCTGGGGATCGCCGGGTGCTCGCGGTTCGACAGGGCGGAGCGGCCGGCGTGGCGCAACCAGGCCGAGGAGACCTGCCTTGCCAGCCACCTGGTCGAGGCGAGCCCCGTCATCAGGCCGGTCTCCACGATCGACGGTCCGGGCATCTGCGGCCTCAACCATCCCTTCAAGGTCTATGCGCTGGCGGGCGGCACCGTGCGCCTCAACAGTGCCTCGATCCTCGACTGCTCGATGATCCCGACGCTCGACAGCTGGATCGCCAAGGTCGTCCAGCCCGACGCGCAGGCCCGCTTCGGCGAGCCCGTCGCGCAGATCAACACGATGGGCACCTATTCCTGCCGCGGCATCAACAACAAGAGCGGCGCCTCGCTGTCCGAGCATGCGTTCGGCAACGCCATGGATGTCGGCGGCTTCGTGCTCGCGAGCGGGCGCGAGATCAACGTCATGCGGGGCTGGAAGAGCGAGGACATGCAGGAAAGCGCCTTCCTGCACGACACCCATGCGGGGGCCTGCGACTACTTCACGACGGTGCTGGGGCCTGGCTCGAACATCTTCCACTACAACCACGTGCACATGGATCTGGCGATGCACGGCAACACCTCGCGCGGCCCCCGGCGCTACTGCAAGCCGGTGCCCAACGCCCAGGTCCCCGCCCCGCAGCAGGACACCCTGCCCGATCCGCCCCCGATCGAGGAGGAGATGGACATCGCGCGGACCCCCGCCCCGGCGCCGTCCTACGCGGTCGGCAGCGGTTTTCTGGCCAGCGCCCCGGCGCAGACGCCCCTGCTCCGCCAGAACCTCGGCGCGCGGCGCCCGCCGCCGGCCGCCCTCGCTCTCGCGCCCATCCCGCTCCACCGTGCGGACGATCCGGACGTGGACCAGATCGGCGGCGGCGGACAGGCGCCCGAGGGCGTCCCGGCCGACTGGGATCTCACCTCCATGATCAGGCAGCAGGCCCGCTGAGCGAGGCTAGAGCAGCTGGAGATTGACCGCTTTCGGTCCCTTGCCCTTGCGGTCCGGCTCGACCTCGTAGCCGATCTTCTGGCCTTCGTTCAGCGATGGCAGCCCGGCCTGCTCGACCGCCGTCACGTGAACGAAGATGTCGCGTCCGCCATCGTCGGGCTTGATGAAACCGTAGCCTTTGTCACCATTGAAGAACTTCACGGTTCCGCTGCTCGACATGGCCGTTCCTCCGTCGGGATCCGGCGCGCGCCCTTGAGGAGCGGCGGCGGACGCAGAGGCGGTCTTGTTGAGAGCGACCGCTTCACTCTGCGACGAGAAAACGCAGGCGCCAGGAGCCGGGTTCCTCCCGGCCGAGCACCTGGGCGAGAAACGGCATCATCTGACCCATCTCGGCCTCAAAGCCGAACGGGGGGTTCACCACGATCATCCCGCAGCCCGCGAGCGCGCCGCGCGACAGGGCGCCCGGCTCGACGATGAGTTCCACCTGCGCTATCCGGCGCACTCCGCTCGCAACGAGATCCGCCGCGAAGCGGAGCAGGGCCTCGCGGTCCTTGACCGGATACCAGAGCATGTAGACGCCCGTGGGCCATTTGCGGTGCGCGGCCAGGAGGCCTTCGGTCATGGCGGCGAACTCGTTCTTCTCCTCGAAGGGCGGATCGATGAGGACGAGGCCGCGCCGCTCGGGCGGGGGCAGAGTGGCGCGCAGCGCGACGTAGCCGTCGATCGCCACCATTTTCGCGCGGCGGTCGCCCTTGAGGGCCTGCTTCAGGGCCGCGCCGTCCTCGGGGTGCAGCTCGCAGAGGGTCAGCCGGTCGTCGGCGCGGCAGAGCTGCCGGGCGATGCCCGGGGAGCCGGGGTAGAGGCTCGGGCGCCCGTCCGCCTCGCGGGGCCCGACCGCCTCCAGATAGGGCGCGAGAAGGGCCTGCACGTCGGCCGGGGCCCGCGCGATGTCGAGCCGGCCGATGCCGCCCTGCCACTCGGCGCCGCGCCGCGCCTCCTCGCCGGCGAGGTCGTACCAGCCCGGCCCGGCATGGGTGTCGAGATAGCGCAACGGCGTCGGCTTGCGCTGCAGCGCCAGCAGGGCGCGGACCAGGAGCACGTGCTTGAAGACGTCGGCGAAATTCCCCGCATGGTAGGCGTGGCGGTAGTTCATCGCAGGAGGCCGGCGGCGGTCACTGCACCGGCAGGACGGTGATCGAGCGCGTCCGGCATGCATCGCGGGCGACCTCCGGGCAGGCCGTGAAGCCGCGCAGGTCCTTGGGCAGGCAGAGCCGGACCTCCTGCAGCTCCCCCTCGCGGCAGGTCACGGCCATCGCCTCGAGGCGAAGGCCCGGGTTGGCGGCGATGAAGCTGCGCGCGATCTCGACCGGCGCGACAGTCCGGGGCTCGCTGGGCGCCTGCATCGCAGGTGGAATGACGATCCCTTCCCGCGCCCGGCGGACGGTCGCGAAATACGCCGTGGGGCTCAGGCCCGTGCAGGTGCCGTGCTTGCGCCACTCGTAGCGGGCGAGGCCCGTGTCGGGGTAGAGGTCGCGCACGGCCTCGAGCGCCGCGCGGGGCGGAAAACGCGATCCGGCGTCGCAGTCGGAGGGATAGCCCCGGGAGTTCTGGGGCCAGAGCCCGTGCACCACGAAGCCCAGGCCCCGGCCGGCCGCGCACTGGTCGGGCGATTTCGCCGCCCCGCCGGCATCGCAGAAGCCGGGCGACCAGGAGAGCGCGAGCACGTAGAAATCGAAGGCGCCCGGGGCCGGCGGCCCGCGCCGCACGGCAGGCGCCGGGTCCGGCCCGCTCGGATCGCCGGCGCGCAGGCATTTGTCGAGGACGCAAGGCAGGCCGCCTGCCGGGGCCGCCTGCCCGAAGGCCGATCCTGCGGCAAGCATCAGCGCGAGACCAGCGGCCGATGCCCCGCCTCGGTCCATGACGCCCTCAGGGCGTCTCCATCTTGCAGCTCGGCGCATAGGCGTAGTTGCGGTCGAGCCCGACGACGCACCAGTCGACCCCGAAATCCATGCCGATGATGCCCTGGTCCTCGGCCACGGAGTAGACGATGTCGCGATGGGTGTTGTCGTTGAACAGCGCCCGGGCCCGGCAGTAGTTGCGCGGGATATGGTCCAGTCCCCACGGCCGCAGGGCGCGGGTGGACACCTGGTCGTAGCTGAGGATCGCGAGGCTCGAGTTCCAGTACTCGTGCTCGGTCGCCTCGAAGCGCGAGCTCACCCGATCCAAGACGTCCGGGTTGTCGCAGGAGGGCAGCTGGCCGTCGTAGGACCAGAAGCGCTTTTCGGCCGGCACGACGGGCCGGGCCGCCGTGGCGCTCACCGTGACGGCCAGCACGAGCGCCGCCACCAAGCCCTGGAACACGCGTTGCATCGATCGATCCTCGCTCTGATCCCGCATTGGCCTCGGACGATGCGCTTCCCGCTCCGAGACGGTCAAGCAGACACGACGGAAGCCGTGACCGAAGAGCACCGATTGCGGCGCGCTGTTGTGTTCCGATAACAGCCCAACCCCGCGACGGCCGCCAACGCAGCGAGGTTGAAAAACTTCAACCTCTAGTTGCATTCCTGGAATGACGCGGATTTTATGCCGTCAGGACCTGCGTCGTCCCCTGATTCGCCGGCGACGCCCAGGCCCTCGTTCCTTCGTTCCACGACCGGCGAAGAGGGCGGCTTCCACCCTGTGCCTGCTCCCCCATCGAGACGGCTGATCGCCGTTCCCGCGAGGACAACCCATGCTCGCTTATGATCATGCCGCCCTGCCCCCGGCCGCGCGCGGCCGCAACACCGGACGGACGCTCTTCCTATCCGGCCCCGACGAGGGCGCCTCGCCGGATCCGGCCAGCATCAACTACGACTGTCACGGCGTCATCTGGTCCGGCCTCAAATATGCGGCTCAGCATTTCGCCGAGATCGCCGAGGACCAGGGGCTGAGCCCCAAGCATCTGGTCAAGCCGGAGATCTACACCTCGCCGCTCGCGCGCTCCAGCATCGGGGTGGGGGACGGGTCGGTCCACGTCACGTTCCGCACCCCGCTCCGCGCCCGCGTGCTGCCCGGGGCGCGCAACTTCATGTACTTCCCCTGGGGGTTCGGCATCGCGCCGCCCGGCGGCGAGGGCGGCGGGGCTCTGCCGCTGGCCGATTGCGCGCGCGCCTTCGCCCGCCACGACGGTCTTCTCTGCGACACCGAAGCGGCGGCGATCCGCCTGCGCCAGGACACGACGCGCCCCGTCTCGGTGGTCCGGCCGCTGGCGCCGCCGCCCCGCCGGAGCGGGCGCCGGCGATGGAGCCAGCTGCCCTGCATGCGGCTGTCCGACCGCGCCCGCCGGGCCTCGACAAGCGGGGAGGCCGGAGAGGTGCCGCTCGGCGTCGAGCTGCGCCCGGCCGACCGGGCGCAGCCGACGGTGTTCGTCGTGAACGTCAACGTGCGCGACTGGGATCCCTCGTTCCGCAACGCGGTCGTGGGCTTCATGTCCTTCGCCCGCTCCTCGACGGTCGACGCGCGGCTCGTGATCCTGGCCGACGCCAATGCGACCGAGCTCCTGCATCGCGCGGTCAACACCCTCTTCACCCAGCTCATGCTGCCCGAGGGGCTGGCGAACGACCGCATCCTGATCGTGCCCTATACCGGGGGCCGGGAGACGCGGCTCGAGCTCGGCGGCATCGCGGACTTCGCGATCTCCTATTCCGGGGCGGCCCATGCCGACCTCGCCTTCATGGATCTCGTGTCCGGCGGCGCCCTGCCGATCGCGGTCGAGGGCGCGACCCTCGACGACTATCTGCCGCGCGCGGCCACCACGGTCGTGTCGGGCCCGCCCTGCCTCTACAGCGGCATGGATCTCGTCGCGCTGTTCCCCCGGCATGTCGGGGCGAGCCTCGCGGGCCGTCACTTCGCCTCCTACGCGGCCTTCCGCGAGGCGTTCGTCGCGGCCGCGGCGCTCGACGGGGAGGCGCGGCACAACCGGCGCGCCGCGATCGAGGACCGCGGCTGGCACCATGGCGGCCCCAACCTGCGGCAGGCGCTGTCGGTCGCGTGACGGCACCCGGCGGCTACGCCCTCTACATCGACATCGGCGCGCTGCGGGACCGTCACTACACCGGCATTCCCCGCGTCGTCTTCGAGATCGCCCGTCACTGGTACGGGCAGTCCGATGTCGCATGCAACCTCATGATCGATAACGCGATCGTGCCGCCGCACGTCTGCGACATGCTCCTCGCCGAGGGGCAGGCCGTCGACTGGCCCGACCGCTTCCGCGAGCTGAGCGAGCCGCTGTCGGTGCACGAGGCGCTGGCCGCCGACCCCGGCCCCTCGATCGGCCTCTTTCCCACCCATCGCAAGACCACGGACGCGCCCTTCACCAAGGCCGTGCAGATCATCCACGACCTGACCACGCTGCTGGTGCCCGAGACCCATGCGGAGGCGATGCTGCGGAGCGAAGCCACGGTCCTCGACCGGGAGGTGGCCGCCGCCGACCACATCGTGTCCGTCTCGGACGCGACCCGGCAGCACCTCATGACCTATCTCGCGGTCGAGCCCGAGCGGATCACCACGATTCAGCTCGGGGTCGACCCGCCCCAAGCGGTGCTGGACGAGCTGGCCGACCACGGCCTCGGCACGCGGCTGGAGCCGTTCGCCCTCGTGCTCGGCACCGTCGAGCTTCGCAAGAACCTCGCGCTCGTGCTGCGGCACCTGCGCCACCGGCGCGAGCTGATGGCCGACCGGCGCTGGCTGTTCACCGGGCAGATCCGCCACGACGTCTTCGAGGCGCTGAAGCCGGAGCTCCTGGGCCTCGAGCCCGAACTCAGGGCGGGGCGCATCGCCTTCCTGGGCTACGTGCCCGAGGCCGCCAAGCACCTCCTGCTCTGCAAGGCGGACTTTGCGGTCTATCCCTCGATGTTCGAGGGGTTCGGCCTGCCGGTCGCCGAGGCGCTCTGGCACGGCTGCCCGGTCGCCTGCAGCCTGTCCACCTCCCTGCCCGAGGTCGCGCGCGAGGCGGGGTTCTACTTCGATCCCTCCTCCGACGACGAGCTCGAAGGCGCCCTCGCGGTGCTGACCGCCGGTCTGCGGCAGGACCGCGAGGGGCTGCGCCGCCGGTCGCGCCGGGTCGGCCGATCCTACACGTGGCAGCGCTTCAATGCGGCGCTCGAGGGCCTGTTCGCCCGCCTGGTGGCGGCGCCCTGCCCGCCCGGCCGCCTCCTTGAGGCCGGACCCTGCAGCCTCCAGAGCCCCAATCGGCTGCAGCCGGACCCCGGCGCCTGGGCCGCGACGGGCATCGTCATCGAGACGGCGGCGGAGATGACCCGCGGCCCCGAGCCGCTGATCCTGCACGAGACCGCGGCCGATTCGCTGCACATCGTCTCGCAATGCGTCGAGGGCCCGGGACGGGGGTGCTGGTCGGCGGCCCTCGACGTCAAGCCGCTGGTCCGCCGGCGCGTCGTCATCCAGATCGACAACGAGCACGAGCATGCCGTCCAGGCCTGCTTCGACCTCCGGCAAGGCGTCGTGGTGCCCGGCAGCGCGGCGGCGAGCGGCGAGGGGCAGCTCGGCGCGGCGTTCATGGAGCCGCTGCCCGGGGGGTGGTGGCGCTGCGCCGTCACGGGCTCCCCGAACGTCGGGACCGCCCGGGTCCGCATGCTCGTCTACCTGGTCGAGGGCGAGGACGGCTGCGTGCACTTCCCGGGGCAGAAGCGGGCCGCAGCCGTCATCCGGCGCCCACAGCTCGAGCTCGC
>CAXUMV010000167.1:0-7809 GCA_964252065.1 uncultured Lichenihabitans sp. | reverse complement strand
CTGATCCACCAGATCGCATAGGTGGCGAGGCGGAACCCCTTGTCGGGCTCGAAGCGCTTGACCGCCTGCATCAGCCCGACATTGCCTTCCGAGATAACCTCGCCGATGGGCAGGCCGTAGCCGCGGTAGCCCATCGCGATCTTGGCCACGAGGCGCAGGTGGGAGGTGACGAGCTCATGGGCCGCATCGCGGTCGCCATGCTCGCGCCAGCGTTTGGCGAGCATGAACTCCTGCTCGGGTTGCAGCATGGGAAACCGACGGATCTCGTTGAGATAGCGGGTGAGCCCGCTTTCGCTCGAAATCATCGGAAGGGCAGCGGCCATGGTCTCGTCCTCGCGGCTACGCGAAGGCGTGCCGCATCCCCGACGCCACGAAGCGTCGTCTTCGTTACATAGAAGCCGCACGTGGCAAGGAAAAGGCACGAGGGCCGAACGACGACGGGGTCAGTCAGTCCTGGCCTGTAGATGCCCTTCTCCCGCCCCGCGGGAGAAGGTGTCCGAAGGACGGATGAGGGGATCCTCGACGCCCCGAAGCCCCTTATCCGCCTTGTCGGCCCCTCTCCCCGCTGGTGCGGGGCGAAGGGGCCAGCACTCAGAGAATCAGTGCCGAAGCCGCTCGATCTCGTCCTTTAGATGAAGCTTCCGCCGCTTGAGCTCGACGACGCGCATGTCGTCGGCGCTGGCCTGGGCCTTGGCGACCTGGATCTCCTTCTCGAGCGCCTGGTGGCGGCGCGACAGCTCGGCGATGTGACTTTGCAACGACATCCGTTTCTCCTTGGGAGGGGTGGTCGAACGCTGGACACAGCCACGATGATGGCATGCGGCCCCGACTGGCCGAAGATCCATCGCGGCGTACCGTCATCAACTCTTTGCGATGGCTTGGTGGATTGGAGGCTTGCGGCCGGACCGTCGCGCGGCCCGCTGTAGGCGTCCCAACGCTTGCGGGCCCGGGGAGCCCTCGCCATAGTGCGGCGGCTGGAACCGGTCTCCGATCCGGATCGCTGGGAGCCTCGACGCCGCGTGAACGAGCTCACTCTGGACGAGCGCAAGCAGCTGATGATCGAGATCGAGCGACTGCGCGAGGAGCACCGCGACCTCGATACCGCCATCGACGCCCTCGCGCTGGTCAAGACCGGCGACCAGATCCAGATGCAGCGTCTCAAGAAGCGCAAGCTGAGCCTGCGCGACAGGATCGGCTACCTCGAGGACCAGGTCACGCCCGACATCATCGCCTGAGCGGCGTGTCCCAGCCGCTCGTCGACCTCCCCGAGAACCCCCTGCCGCCCGGCGCCCTCGTGTCGCGCCTCGATGTGGACGGGCTGGCGCTCCGGGTGGCCCACTGGCTGCCCCCCGGACCGGCGGAGTGCCGGGGCACGGTCGTCGTGCTGCCCGGCCGCAGCGAGTTCATCGAGAAGTATGCGGAGGTCGTGGCCGACCTGCTGGCGCGAGGCTTCGCGGTCGCGGTGCTCGACTGGCGGGGCCAGGGCGGGTCCGGGCGGCTGCTCGCCGACCGGCGGCGCGGCCATGTCCGCAGCTTCGACGACTACCGCACCGATCTCGCGGCGGTGACCGGGCAGCTGCTGCGCCCGCACTGCCCGCGGCCGTTCTTCGCCCTGGCCCATTCCATGGGCGGGGCGATCGTGCTCGATGCCGCCGCGCGGGGCGATGCGCCCTTCGCGCGCATCGTGCTGTCGGCCCCGATGCTGGACATCTGGGGACTTCGCCTGCCGCGGAGCGCGCGGGCGACGGCCGCCTGGGCGACGCGCCTCGGGCAGGGCCGCGCCTACATCCCGGGCGGCTCCGGCAAGACCTGGATGAGCCAGCCCTTCCCCGGCAACGCGCTGACGTCCGATCCCCGGCGGTACGCGGCCTTCAACGCGCTTGCGGCGGCGTCGCCCGATCTCGTCATCGGCGCGCCCACCCTCGGATGGCTGAACGCGGCGTTCCGGACGATGGACTGGCTGGCGCGAAGCGATGCGCTGCAGCGCATCACGGTCCCCGTGCTCGCGGTCGCCTGCGGCGCCGACCGGGTGGTGGACACGGCCGCGACCGAGCGGATGGTCGCCCGCATCAAGGGCGGCCGCACCATCACGGTGTCCCACGCCCTGCACGAGGTGCTGATGGAACGGGACGTCTACCGCGACCAGTTCTGGGCGGCCTTCGACCGCTTCGTCCCGGGGTCCGCGGCTTGACCTCGGCCGCTCCCGCACCGCGGAACTCCGGCGTCCGCGCCGGGTTTGACGTCGGGAACCGCCAAGGCCACATATCGCTCCTGCGGTCCCGGCTTCGGCGGGCGTGAGAGGACTGAGGACAGCGAAACGGTGCTCGACAAGGCCAAAGACCCCGCTCCCGGACCGGACCACGACTACCTCCGCGTGAGCTCGCCGGACGGGGAGAGCCGCGACAAGGCGTCGTCGGATCACGACGAGGACAAGGGCGCCGACGGGCAGGAGCAGGCCGACAATCGCCCGTTCTGGCGCCGGCGCCCGATCCTGACGATCCTGGGCATCGTCGTCCTCATTGCGGCCATTGTGGCGGCGGTGCTGTGGTATCTGCACGCGCGGCACTTCGAAAGCACCGACGACGCCTTCATCGACAGCCGCCCCGTGTCGGTCAGCGCCGAGGTGACCGGCAACATTACCGCCGTCCCGGTGACCGACAACCAGGTCGTCCACGCCGGCGATCTCCTGGTTCGGATCGACCCGCGGAACTACACCGCAGCGGTCGATCAGGCGCAGGCGCAGATCGAGCAGGCTCAGGCGCAATACGCCAATGCGGACGCACAGGTGCAGGCCCAGAAGTCACAGGTCGACCAGGCGGCGCGGCAGACCGCCGAGGCGCTGGCCGCCCTGCAGTTCTCCAAGGACGAGAACAACCGCTACCAGCAGCTCGCCCAGAGCGGCTACGGCACGGTGCAGCGCGCCCAGCAGGCCGCCTCCGACCTTCTGCAAAAGCAGGCGTCCTACGATGCGGCCCAATCGGCGCAGTCGGCGGCCGAAAAGCAGATCACCGTCCTCAAGGCGCAGCGCAAGAGCTCCGAGTCCCAGATCGACTCGGCCAAGGCGCAGAAGGAGACGGCCGACGCCAACCTGACGCGCACGGAAATCCGCGCGACGCTCGAGGGCCGCGTCACCCGCCTGACCGGGGCGCCGGGCTTCGTCGCGACCGCGGGGCAGGCCCTGATGGTGCTCGTGCCGGTCGACGTCTGGGTCACGGCTAACTTCAAGGAGACGCAGCTGACCGACATGCGGGTCGGCCAGCCGGTCGACATCACGATCGACGCCTACAGGCGGACCTACAAGGGCAGGGTCGACTCGATCCAGGCGGGCAGCGGCACCGCCTTCAGCCTGCTTCCCGCCCAGAACGCGACGGGCAACTACGTGAAGGTGGTGCAGCGCATTCCGGTGAAGCTGACCTTCGACGAGCGGCCGGACGTCGAGCTCGGCCCCGGCATGTCCGTCGTGCCCACCGTGACGGTGCGCTGATGGCAGGATCACATCGGCATCATCACCACGAGGGCCATCATGCACCCGACCGGTTCGGGCGCATCTTCCTGATCGGCATCGGGCTGAACGTCGCCTTCGTGCTGGTCGAGATCGCGGCCGGCGTGGTCGGCAACTCGGTGGCGCTGCTCGCCGATGCGGGCCACAACGTCAGCGACGTGCTGGGACTGGTCGCCGCATGGCTGGCACAGTACCTGACGCGGCGCCGGCCGACCGACCGCTTCACCTACGGGCTCGGGTCGTCGTCGATCCTCGCGGCCCTCTTCAACGCTGTGCTGCTCCTTGTCGTGATCGGCGGCCTGAGCGTCGAGGCGATCGGCCGCTTCGCCCGGCCGGAACCGGTCGAGGGCGGGCTCGTCATGGTGGTGGCGGCCATCGGCATCGCGGTGAACGGCGGGGTGGCGATGCTGTTCGCGGCCGGCCGGCACGGCGACATGAACATCCGGGGCGCCTTCCTGCACATGGCGGCCGATGCGCTGGTCTCACTCGGCGTGCTCGTCGCGGGCGGCATCATCCTTCTCACCGGGCAGCTGTGGCTCGATCCGCTCGTCAGCCTGATCGTCAACGCGCTGATCGTCGTGGGAACCTGGAGCCTGCTGCGCGACAGCCTGGCCCTGTGCCTCAACGCCGTCCCGCCAGGCATCGCGGCCGGGGAGGTGCGAGCCTTCCTGCTCGGCCAGACCGGGGTGACGGCGCTGCACGACTTCCACATCTGGCCGATGAGCACGACCGAATCGGTGCTCAGCGCCCATCTCGTGATTCCGGCCGGCCATCCGGGGGACGGTTTCCTGGCCACCACGGCCACGGCGCTGCAGGAGCGATTCCGGATCGGCCATGTGACGCTGCAGATCGAGACCGATGCCGTGGACGGGTGCGCCTATCGGGCGCGCCACGTGCACCACGCGCCGTAGCCCGACACGGCGGCCAGCAGCAGCGACAGCGCCACGTTCCAGGCGGCGAGCGACAGGCCGAGCACCACGAGCGCGGGCGCATCGCAGCGCACCACCTTGACGGTTTTCAGCGCCGCGAGGAAGTCGGTCACCGCCGTCGGCGCGGTCATCGGGCCGGAACAGCCGGTCGGCCCCGCCCACAGCCCACCTTCGACGCCGGCATGGTAGGCGGCGAGGCCCGCGCCGCCGAGGAAGGTGAGCGCCAGCAGCCCGAAGCCCACCGCCGCAAGGCGCCGCCGGCCGGCCCGCGCCGCCCATCCGGTGAGGAGGGCCAGCGGCACGCCGGCGTAGAACGGGTTCCGCTCCGCGAGGCACAGCTCGCACGGCACGTAGCCCGCATGCTGGATCGCCCAGACCGCCGCGATCGTCGCCACGCCGACCGCGGCGACGAGGACGGCAAGGCCCGCCTCGGCGCGGCGCCCGACGCCGTCGCCGGTCCCGGCGCGACGCGGGAGCGATTGGATCGGCGTGCGAACCCCTGCGTTGCTGGCTTTGACCATCGCGGCTCATTAGAGCAGGATGCGCCTGAATGGAACTCGCGGCTTGGGGCCGAGCCAGCTTCAGCTCTGCCTTGCGCTTGCCGCAACCGCTCGCTACCAGACTTTTCGGCCGGCGCGGGCTTCGGTTCGCGGCACGGCTGCCCTTCAGCGTTCGTTGCCGAACAAGCCCTCCCGGCGTGTCCATAAAGCCATCGTGCGTCATCGTCCTTTCCTGCTCGCGCTCGTGTTCGTCCTCGGCCTCGTCGCGATCGGCACGGGACCGGCGGGGGCGATCGAGTCGGTGCGCGTGCCGGTCGACAGCAAGGCCATCGACCTCACCCGGGCGGTCGAGCGCTTCAGCGGCCAGGGCGACCGCATCCAGGTGTCGACCGCCCCGGGCGCCGACGGCATCGTGCGGCGCATCGAGGTCGGGGCGAAGCAGCCCGGCACGCAGCCGAGCTGGATCGTCTTCGCCCTCACCAACGACTCGGACGAGCAGCTCGAGCGCCTCGTCGTCATGCCGCATTTCAGGCTGTCGGGCTCGCAGATCATCTGGCCCGATCTCGGCACCATCCGCATCTCGGCCATCACGGCGAGCCAGGGCTTTTCGCCCGAGACCGAGGAGAGCCCCGACGCCGACATCTTCCGCCTGACGCTCGACCCCGGCGCCACGGTCACCTATGTGGCCGAGCTGCGCTCCGCCACCCTGCCCCAGATCACGCTCTGGGAGCCCGACGCCTACAAGGACCGGCAGACCAGCCTCACGCTCTACAAGGGCGTGGTGATCGGCATCGCGGGGTTGCTGGCGCTGTTCCTCACCATCGTGTTCGTCGTGCGCGGCGCCCTCATCTTCCCCGCCGCGGCGGCGCTCGCCTGGGCGGTGCTGGCCTATGTGTGCATCGATTTCGGCTTCTGGCAGCGCATGTTCGCGGTCGGCGGGGAGGCCGACCGCGTGTCGCGCGCGATCGCCGAGGCGGCGCTGGCCGCGACCCTGCTGGTGTTCCTGTTCGCCTATCTCAACCTCAGCCGCTGGCACGTCCGCTACGCGCATCTCGCCGCCGGATGGCTGGTCTTCTTCGCGGCGCTGATCGGCTTTGCGCTCTACGATCCCGCGGTCGCGGCCGGCATCGCGCGCATCATGCTGGCCACCGTCGCGGGGGTCGGCTTCGTGCTCGTCGTGTCCCTGTCGACGCACGGCTACGACCGCGCCGTCATGCTGATCCCGACCTGGCTGCTTCTCGTCGTCTGGGTCACGGCGGCCGGCTTCACGGTGATCGGCTCGCTGACCAACGACCTCGTCTCGCCCGCGCTCATGGGCGGCCTCGTGCTGATCGTCATGCTGATCGGCTTCACGATCATGCAGAACGCCTTTGCGTTCGGGGGGCTGTCGCACGGGCTCGTGTCGGACGCCGAGCGCAAGGCGCTCGCCCTCACGGGGTCGGGCGACATCATCTTCGACTGGAACGTGAACGGCGACCGCATCTATGTCAGCCCGGAGGTCGAGGCGCTGCTGGGGCTGTCGCGCGGCGATCTCGAAGGCGCCGCCGCCGGCTGGTTCGATCGCCTGCACGCGCTCGACCGCGACCGCTACCAGCTCTGCCTCGACACCATGCTCGAGCAGCGCTGCGGCCGCATCGGGCAGGATTTCCGCCTGCGGTCCGCGGGGGGCGAGTACCACACCTTCACGCTCAAGGCGCGGCCCGTCGTCGGGCCGGACGGCGAGGTCGTGCGTGTCGTCGGCACGCTCAGCGACGTCACCGCCCTGAAAGCCGCGGAGGACCGCCTGCTGCACGATGCCGTGCACGACAACCTCACCGGCCTGCCCAACCGCGCCCTGTTCCTCGACCGTGTCGAGACGGCCCTCGCCCTGCTGCCCGAGGCCGGCGCCGTGCGGCCGAGCGTGATCTCGGTCGACCTCGACCGCTTCAAGCATGTCAACGAGCGGCTGGGACCGACCGCGGGCGACTCGATCCTCCTGACCCTCGCGCGCCGGCTCGGCCGCCTCAAGCGGCCCCAGGACACGCTCGCCCGCATCGGGGGCGACGAGTTCGCCTACATCCTGGTCTCCGAGACCGAGCTCGAGGGCATCGCGCATTTCGGTGAAACGATTCGCCGCGCGATCAGCACGCCGATCGGCTTCGGCAACGTCGAGGTGGCGCTGACCGCCTCGGTCGGCATCGCGCCCCACGACACCCACGTGCACGTCAAGGGCGAGGACGTGCTCAAGGACGCCGAGATCGCCATGAGCCACGCCAAGCGCGAGGGCGGCGACCGCATCGAGCTCTACCGCACCGGCATGCGCGCCCTGCGGGCCGACCGCCTGGCGCTCGAGACCGACCTGCGCCGGGCGCTGGAGCGCAGCGAGATCAAGGTCTACTTCCAGCCGATCGTCCGGCTCGACGACCGCACCATCGCCGGCTTCGAGGCCCTGCTGCGCTGGGACCATCCGCGCCTGGGGCTGTTGAACCCGAGCGACTTCATCCCGCTCGCCGAGCAGACGGGCTTCATCATCGAGCTCGGCCTGTTCGCCCTCGACCGGACCGCGCGGGAGCTCGCCTCCTGGCAGCAGGCTCTGGAGGTGTCCCCGCCCATCTACGCCAGCGTGAACATCTCCTCGCGCCAGTTGCTGCGGCACGATCTGCTCGGCGACGTCAAGGCCGTCATCAAGCGCTCGGGCGTGCTGCCGCAGTCGCTCAAGCTCGAGCTGACCGAGAGCCTGATGATGGAAAACCCCGAATACGGCGCCCAGATGCTGCATCGCATCCGCGACCTCGGCGCCGGCCTGTCGCTCGACGACTTCGGCACCGGCTACTCCTCGCTGTCCTACCTGCAGCGCTTCCCCTTCGACACGATCAAGATCGACCAGAGCTTCGTGCGC
>CAXUMV010000166.1:0-7817 GCA_964252065.1 uncultured Lichenihabitans sp. | reverse complement strand
GGATGCTGCACGTGGGCAATGCGCCCTCGCCGGCGGCCACCGCGGCCATCCCGATTGCCCGGATGATCGCCGCCCGTGCGCTCGGCCTCGACGCCGGTGCCCTTCATGCGCCGTGACCGCCGCACGAGGTAACCCGCCCCGGGCGCGATTGCGTTGATATTGCAATTCGCGATATTGTTGGCATGAAGCGGATCACCTTCACTAAGAGCGCCATCCGGACGCTCAGCCGGATGCCGGCGAACACGGCGACGCTGATCCGCTCGAAGATCGAACTCTACGCGACCGATCCGGCCGCGCTGGCCAACAACGTGACCAAGCTGCATGGGCGCGAGGGCTACCGGCTTCGGGTGAACGACTGGCGCGTCATCTTCGACGAAGACGGCATGGTGCTGGCGATCCTCGCCATCGGGCCGCGCGGTGGGATCTACGACTGAAGGCGAGGCGCATGACCGAGATCGTGAGGTTCAAGACCCCGAGCGGCGACGACATGGTGATGCTGCCCGCGGCTGCTTACGACCAGCTTGTGGCGGCGTCCGAGAACGCGGACGATGTGGCGGCCTATGACCGCGTGAAGCGGCAACTCGCGGCGGGCGAGGAGGAGACCATCCCGTCCGGCATGGCCGACCGCCTGCTGGCCGGTGAGAACCGGGTCAAAGTCTGGCGTGAACACCGCGGGCTGACGTCGGCGGAGCTGGCCGCGAAGGCCGGCATCGGCCAGGGCTACCTGTCTCAGATCGAAACCCGGAAGCGTAATGGAACCATAGCGACGATCCGGAAGATCGCTTCCGCTCTCGACATTTCCGTCGGTGACCTGATCGTTGAACAGTCGGGACGCTTGCCTGGCGCCGTCCTTCCCTCCCGTGGAACGGGCTGGCGGAGACGGAGGGATTCGAACCCTCGATAGGGCTTTACAACCCTATAACGGTTTAGCAAACCGCCGCCTTCAGCCTCTCGGCCACATCTCCGCATCGCGATGCGCGTCTCGCACGCCCACGCCTGGATGCTATGTGCCCGACCGACTCTCCCTTGGCAAGCGTCGATCCCCCCTGGATGTCGGCGAGGGCCGCTCGCCTCGGTCGACGACAGGCGCAAGCGAAGCGAGTCTCGATCGATCATCCACGGCTCGAAAACGGCTCGCGGACCGGATCCGAGTCGCGCCGAACGGGCCTTTACATGCGCGAAACCATGCCGTTCCAAGCAAAGACGCGGCGAATTCCCCAAGCGACGTAGCAACAAGGCAACAATGGGGTGAAAATTCGTTGCCCGAATGTCACATTCGGTTTCCAAACCCCCTCCACCGGCCCGGTTCCGGGTTTCAGCCGTTCCGCCGGCGGGCCTCAGCGGGTATGGTCTTTCTTGCGAATGGGGTCACCCCGCGCTGACATTCGGATCGGGTTTCACAAAGGTCACGCCACTGAGGCAGGTTCTTTGCGGCGCGTCCGGGTTGATAAGGGGATAGGGAAGCGACGGTTCGATATACGGTTTCGGGGAAGCGACGCGGTTTCCACGAGGCTTTCGATCCAATCAAATCCAGTCTCGATGGGTCTTACAACTGGAGGTTTGAATATGAAGCTCGTGAAGAGTCTTCTTCTTGGATCGGCGGCCGGGCTGGCCGCCGTCGCGGGTGCCCAGGCTGCTGATTTGCCGTTCCGCAAGGCTGCTCCGGTCGACTACGTCCGCGTGTGCGACTGGGTGTCGGGCGGCGGCTACTTCTACATTCCCGGCACCGACACCTGCCTCAAGGTCGGCGGCGAAGTTCGCTTCGAGTATGCCTGGCATGAGAACAAGTCGGCCTTCCTGCCGGGTCCGTCCTACGGCGCCTTCGTTCAGCCCCTGCTGAACGGCACGATCCTGCCCGGCCGGAACAAGAACGACAGCGGGTTCCTGGCCCGCGGCAAGATCGAAGTCGATGTCCGGACGCAGACCGCCTACGGGCAGCTCCGCGCCAACGTCCGCGTCGAATCCGACCGCTACAACGGCAACGAGAACTCCGCCTACGGCACGGGTGGCTCCAGCCCGACCACCCTCGATCGTGGCTACATCACCTTCGCGGGCATCACGGCCGGCCGCGTCCAGTCGTTCTTCGACTTCTACGCCGACAACTACAACTACGACGGCATCGCGGTGTCGGACGAGTCGACCAGCGTTCTCGCCTATACGGCGACGTTCGGTGGCGGCTTCTCGGCGACCGTGTCGGTGGAAGACCCGAACGAAGGCCGCCGGAATGGCATCGGCAATCTCGGCGACGTGACCGTGGCCGGACTGGGCCCGCTGGGCGCCACCTATGCCGGCACCCGGTACCCCGACGTGGTCGGTCAGCTCCGCTACGACCAGGCGTGGGGCGCCATCCAGCTGTCGGGCGCGTTCCATGACGTGAACACGATCGCCGGCTCCACCCTCGGCGGGTTCCAGCATGCGGACGAGGCTGGCTTTGCGGTGCAGGCCGGTATCGACATCAAGCTGCCGATGATCGCCGCCGGCGACGAGCTCTGGCTGGAAGGCGCCTACCAGGAAGGCGCTTACCTCTACCAGGACTCGGGCACCAACCTGAACAGCGGCTTCACCGCCAACTACATCGGCGGCTTCATCCATCCGGATGTCGACGCGGTTGCGGTTCCGAACGGGGTCGGCGGCTACACGCTGTCGCTCGGCAAGGGCTTCTCGGTTCTCGGCGCGTTCCACCACTACTTCACGCCGCAGTTCCACGACGTCCTTTACGGGTCGTACCAGGAGATCGGCTACGGCAGCACCGTGCGGAACACCGACTGGCGCTTCGGCGGTATCGGCGACGGCAGCCAGTACAAGATCGGCAACCAGTTCATCTTCACGCCGGTCCACAACCTCGATCTCGGCGTTGACGTGATGTACGCCAAGGTCAACCAGGACATCCCGGGCACCTTCAGCAAGGCCTACTTCCGCAGCATCGGGATCGATCCCGATCCGGATGCCTTCGAGGTGCGCCTCCGCCTGAACCGCGACTTCTAAGTCGACCGGTTCGGATAAACTGGGCCCGGCGCGAAAGCGCCGGGCCTTTTTCGTTGTGACTAGGTCAAAGGGCGTTTGGTCATCCTCGCGGGCGATGCCCTTCTCCCGCTCGCGGGAGAAGGTGTCCGAAGGACGGATGAGGGGACCCTCAGCCCGTGAGACACCATGCCGTGTTAAGGAAAGCGGCGTGGACGCTCGTCATCGCGAGCGTAGCGAAGCGATCCATGGTCAGGCATCCGCTCGGTTGCGTAGATCGCTACGACACTGGCGCGCCTCGCGATGACGAGAGGTTGAGGATCCCCTCATCCGCCCTGTCGGGCACCTTCTCCCGCCAGCGGGAGAAGGGACAAGTCGCGCGGCGTCCGAGGCGTTGCTAGTTGCGCTCCCACATCAGCACAGAGCCGAGCTCGCCGGCGGCGTTCCAGTCGGAGCGGCCGACGTCGCTCGTGTCCTTGAGGGCCAGGAGCGCCGCGATCGCCGTGCGGGCGCGGTTGACGCGGGACTTCAGCGTGCCGAGGGCGCAGCCGCATATCTGGGCGGCTTCCTCGTAGGCGAAGCCCGAGCCTCCCACCAGGATCAGCGCCTCACGCTGTTCCGCGGGCAGCTTCTGCAGCGCGGCCCTGAGATCCTGGAGATCCATGTGACCGTTCTGCTCGGGCACGGAAACGAGGCGCGCGGCCATCGTGCCTTCGGCATCCTCGACCTCGCGACGACGCTTGCGGTACTCCGAATAGAACACGTTGCGCAGGATGGTGAACAGCCACGCCGACATGCTGGTGCCCTGCGTGAATGAATTCTGGTTGATCCAGGCCTTCATCAGGGTTTCCTGGACGAGGTCGTCGGCCCGGTCCGCGTTGCCGCAGAGCGAGAAGGCGAAGGCGCGCAGGCTCGGGATCGTCCGGAGCATGTCGTCCTTCAGCGTGGACGCCGAGCGTTCCGCAGAGCCGGTGTCGGTCCCCGCCGCGGAAGCAGCATCGCTCGTGCTCATCCCGACATCTTCCTTGTTCGGCACGTCGCCCTGAGCGTCGGCCCCTCCTTCGGGTGATATCGTTTCGATGCCCGTTTTTTCAACCGGCTCCGACGAGGGTTGCGGCCTCGGGGGAGAAATCTCGCTCGCCGTTCAGAACGCGTTCGACACCAGATGTCCCAGAAACAGCGGCGGGCCGCTCGGCGCCCCGTTCGGAGAGCCGCCCGGCGCCTCCTCGGTCAAGGCGTAGGTCGCCCGGGCCAGCACGTCGGGCGGGATCGAGGGGGGCAGCGGACGGGCGCCCGCGGCCGCCTCGAGCACCCCGAGCGACTTGGGCGGCCCCATCGAGGGATCGATGATCCAGAGCTCGTAGGACCGGCCCGCCGGCGCCACGGCGGCGATCGGCTTCACGGCGAGCCGATGGTCCCGCAGGTCCGCCTGCATCAGGTAGGCCGGCGCCTCGCCCGACTTCTGCAGGAAGGCGACGAGGGTCGGGGCACCCGGGCGCTCCTGACGCATCGCGCCGGTCACGACCAGGGCGGCGGCGAGACAGGCCGCAAGGGCGGACACGAGCGCGGTCGCGCCCTTCCAGCGGCGCACCGCACGCGACAGATCGACGATCTCCGCCCCGCCGGCGGGTGCCGCGGCGTGGCCCCTCTCACCGATCCGCCTCAGGATGCCGGCCCAGACCGTCTCGGGGGGGATCGCCTCCCCGGCGGCCTCGCTCAGCGGCGACAGGCGCAGCTCCCAGGTCTCGACCAGCGTCCTAAAGGCGCCGTCGGCCAGGCGACGGGCGTCGGCCGCCCGGCGCTCCTCACCATCCAGGGTGCCCAGGGCGTATTCGGCGGCGATCAGGTCGTCGTCTTCCGGGACACTCATGAGGCCAGGCACTGCTTCAGCTGAATGAGGCTGCGGTGCAGCCACGTCTTGATGGTCGCAGTCGGGTGATTGAACCGTCGTGCCAAGGCATCGCGGCTGAGGCCACGGTAATAGGCGAGCAGGATGAGGTCGCGCCGGACCGGGTCGAGGGACTGGAGGCAGCGCATCACGGCGCGGTAGTCGTCGCTCCGCTCCTGCGAGGCGAGCGGATCAGGGATGTCGGCGGCGAGTTCCGGCATCGCGTCGATGTCGTCCATCGAGGCCTGCCGGGACTTGCGCAGTTCGTCGAGGGCGCGGTTGCGCGCGATCACGGTCATCCAGGTGATCGGGGAGGCTTTGGCGGGGTCGAAATCAGCAGCGCGCTGCCAGATCTTCACGTAGACCTCCTGCAGGATTTCGTCCGCGAGGCTTCGCGTGGACAGGATGCCGAGAACGATGCCGTAGAGTTTCCTGTTGCTGGACCGATAGAGCGTCTCGAAGGCGCTGCGGTCGCCATGCCCCACCCGCAACAGGACAGTTGCGAGCTCCCGCGACGACGTCAGCATGTTCGGCCCCACCTGGAATGGAGGGCATCGGCTTTGCGATGCTCACTCGCGTTTCCCGCGTGTATAGCCGTCCGTCTCGATCTCTCCAACCCGACCGCCATCGCGTGTGCGATCAGGCCGGAAGTCGAAACAGAGCGCCGCCCACCGCTACCGCGAGCCAGCCGACGAGCAGCAGGCCGCCGCCGATGGGCGCCGCCGGCGGGAAGGGCCGCAAGCCCCAGAACCCCGCCAGGACCAGGTCGCCGGCGAACAGGCCGACGCCCAGCGTCAGGCATACGCCGGCCGCGGCCAGGACCGCCGGGCGGGCGGATATCGCCACGAGCCCGGCCAGGGCCAGCACCGCCGCCGCGTGAAGCAGCAGGAAGGTGCCGGCCGTCTGTCCCCAGGGACCGCCTCCGGCATGGGACGCCGCCGCCGAGACGGCGACGCCGCTGAGTCCCAAGACCCCGGCCGCCGAACTCAGGCCGGCGGTGATCGCCGGCCGAAGCCGCGGCGCAGGGTCCGGGCCGATGCTCATCAGCCGGGGATGAGCACCGTGTCGATCACGTGGATGACGCCGTTCGACTGCAGCACGTCGGCCTGGGTCACATGGGCGACATCACCCTTCTCGTCGGTCACGTCGAGGCCCTTGCCCTTCTTGGTCACCGTCAGCGTGCCACCCTGGACGGTCTTGAGCTCGGCCTTGCCGCCGCCGGCCTTCACCTCGGCCAGGAGATCCTTGGCGGTCAGGGTGCCCGGGACGACGTGGTAGGTCAGCACCGCCGTCAGCTTGTCCTTGTTCTCGGGCTTCAGCAGGTCGTCGACCGTGCCGGCCGGCAGCTTGGCGAAGGCCTTGTTGACGGGAGCGAACACCGTGAACGGGCCGGGGCCGGCGAGGGTGTCGACCAGGCCGGCTGCCTTGACGGCCGCGACGAGGGTCGTGTGAATCTTCGAATTGACCGCGTTCTCGACGATGTTCTTGGTCGGGTACATCGGCGCCCCGCCGACGATCTTCACGGCCGCGAACGCCGGTGCCGCAACGCCCACCGTCAGAATGATACCAGCCACAAATGCGCTATTCCGGTTGGAAAACATGCCATCCTCCAAAAAACGCTCCCGAAAAAGGAGACGCTCAAGCTACGCGGCGGCATGCCGGCCGTTTCAACCCTCGTTCCGATTATGTCGCGGGCAGGGCACGCGCCGCATGGGCGCCACATCGCGCGTTCCATTTCAGCCGCGCCGCCTCGATCCCCCAGACCGCGCCCAGCATCAGATAGACGTGCCGCCAGTGGTCGATGTCGATCTGGAAGGCCTGGACCAGCAGTGCGAACAGGCAGGGGACGATCACCTGCGCGATGCGCTGGTAGGGCGAGGGGCGCAGCACCTGCCGAACGCCGATGACGATCGTCAGCCCCACGAGGAGGAAGAACGAGGCGCCCCCGAGCCAGCCATAGGAGGAGAACGCCCCGATATACGAGCTGTGGGAGTCCTCGTCGAAGAACAAGCGGAACCGGACGGGACCGAAGCCGCCGATGCGCTCGAGCAGCAGCGGGATGGCGTGCAGCTGGTTGCCGAAGCGGCCCGTCTCGCCTCCGTCGTAGTCCTGCACGAGGGCGAAGCGCTGGGTGAGCATCTCGCGGACGCTCTCGATGGAAAGGAGGGCCACGAGCCCGGCCCCGGCCAGCGCCGCGGCGAGGACCGCCATCGTGACGATGCGGCGCCGGACCTTGGGATTCCCCTGCGTCAGCAGCGTCAGCGTCACCAGCATCGTGCCGCTGCCGACCATCACGCCCCACGAGCCGCGCGAGAAGGACAGGAAGATGCCCGACAGGATCAGCAGCAACCCGACGAGGGTCAGCCCGAAGTGCCGGGCGCGCCCGAGGATCAGGGCCTGCATGAGGAACAGCGCGCCGAGCACGAGGTAGGACCCGAGCACGTTGGGGTCCTTGAAGGTGCTGGAGGCTCGACCGTATAGGGTGAGGCTCGCCCCCGCGCCCGCCAGGTCGAAGTAGCCTGCGATGGCGCCGAGGGAGGCGAGCACGCAGCCGATCGCAAAGCCCTTGAGGCAGCTCTCGAGGCGCTGCACCGTGTTCTCGGCGAAGACGATCGCCAGCAGCACCGCGGTCAGGGCGAGATAGACCGACTGGACCATGAAGGTCGTGGGGTCCGGCTCGTTGAGGTAGGGCAGCAGGGCCAGGAACCCGCCGATGTTGTAGAGGGCCATCAGGGCCGCGAAGGGCACGATCAGCGGATGCACCGTGAAGCCGCCCGCGGCCCACAGGCCGAGCGTCGCGATCACGAGGAGATCGTAGGGCGAGGGCTCGATGAAGGCGAGAAAGCCGCTGGCCATGCAAAGCGCGAGGCTCGCGTTGATCAGCCCCTGCCAGGACAGGGGCACCACGAGGCGGCCCCGCGGGGGATCGCCCAGCGCCGACTCAATAGGCATTTTCGGCCTTGATGAG
>CAXUMV010000165.1:0-7844 GCA_964252065.1 uncultured Lichenihabitans sp. | reverse complement strand
GAGGTGATGATGCGGCTCTTCCCCGAGCTGTTCGCCGCCCACAAGGTCGCGCCCGTCGAGAACTACGCGGACCTGCTGCTGAGCTCGCTGCGCAGCGTCGCCCCCCCGACCTCGGGCGCCGACCCCGTGGTGGTCCTGCTCACGCCCGGGCAGTACAACTCGGCCTACTACGAGCACTCGTTCCTGGCCGACAAGCTCGGCATCGACCTCGTCGAGGGGCGCGACCTCTTCGTCGACAACGACGTCGTCTCCATGCGCACGACCGAGGGGCCCAAGCGGGTCGACGTCATCTACCGCCGCCTCGATGACGACTTCCTCGACCCGCTCGCCTTCCGGCCGGACAGCACGCTCGGTGTGCCGGGCCTGATGAGCGCCTACCGGGCCGGCAACGTGACGCTCGCCAACGCGGTCGGCACCGGCGTGTGCGACGACAAGGCGCTCTACACCTACATGCCGGCCATCATCGAGTTCTATCTCGGCGAGGCGCCGCTGCTGCAGAACGTGCCGACCCATCGCTGCCGGGAGCCCGAGGCGCTGGCCTACGTGCTCGACCACCTGGGCGAGCTGGTGGTCAAGGAGGTCAACGGGTCGGGAGGCTACGGCATGCTGGTGGGCCCGCACGCCACCAAGGACCAGATCGCGACCTTCGCGGCCAAGCTCAAGCACGATCCCGCCAACTTCATCGCCCAGCCGACCCTGCAGCTCTCCACCTGCCCGACCTCGACGGAGGCCGGCATCGCGCCGCGCCACGTCGACTTCCGGCCCTTCGTGCTGACGGGCTCGAAGGAGACGCGCGTCGTGCCGGGCGGGCTGACCCGGGTCGCCATGGCGGAGGGATCGCTGGTGGTCAATTCGAGCCAGGGCGGCGGCACGAAGGACACCTGGGTCGTCGAGGACGGAGGCGCCGCGTGACCCGCGTGGACCCCGGCTCCTCGCTTTCGCTGCAGCGGCCGGTCGGCGGCCACACGATGCTGTCGCGCACGGCCGACAACCTCTACTGGCTCGCCCGCTACATGGAGCGGGCCGACTTCCTGTCGCGCACCATCGAGGCGACGCAGCGCCTCGCCGCCCTGCCGGCCGTCTACAACGAGGCCGGGACCGAGTGGGTCAGCGCGCTCGAATCGTCCGGCGCCGCGGAGGCCTATGCGGCCACGCACGCCCCCGTCGATGCCGGCGGGGTGGTCGACTTCCTGACCTTCGATCCCGCCAATCCCTCCTCGATCCGCAACTGCATCGAGAACGCCCGCACCAACGGCCGCGCGGTCCGCACGGCGCTCACGGCCGAGATGTGGGACGCGATCAACGGCGCCTGGCTCGAGCTCAAGCGCTTCGAGGGATCCCGGCCGAGCTTCGACGGCGACCGGCGCGAGGAGATCAACCAGTTCCTCGAATTCGTGAAGAAGACCTGCCTCGTCTTCGACGGCTCGGTCTACCGCACGATGCTGCGCGACCCCTCCTACTGGTTCTCGCGCCTCGGCTGCTTCATGGAACGCGCCGACAACACGGCCCGCATCCTCGACGTCAAGTACCACGTGCTGCTGCCCGACACCGAGACCGTGGGGGGCTCGCTCGACTACTTCCAGTGGACCGCCATCCTGCGGGCCGTCTCCGCCGTCACGGCTTATCACTGGGTCTACCGCCAGGGCATCAAGCCCTGGCTGATCGCCGACCTGCTGATCCTGCGCTCGGAGATGCCGCTGTCGCTGCGCTCCAGCTACGAGAACATCGTCCGCTGCCTCGATTCCATCGGCAAGGCCTATGGCCGGCAGGGCATGGCGCAGCGCCAGGCCCGGCGCGTCCTCGCGGCGCTGGAGAACTCCTCGATCGAGGAGATCTTCCAAAAAGGGCTGCACGAGTTCATCACCGAGTTCCTGGACGACAACAACCGGCTGGGCGTCGCGGTCGCCGAGCAGTTCCTGCACTGAGGCGAGGGAGCCATGCGCCTCAGCATCCGCCACCGGATCGCCTGCCGGTTCGCCGAGCCGGTGCGCAACGTCACCCGCATCCTGCGCCTCACGCCGCGCTCGCACGAGGGGCAGCATGTCGTGGCCTGGCAGATCGACATCGACATCGACTGCGTTCTGAAGGCCGCCGAGGACGGCTTCGGCAACCTGACCCACGGCTTCACGGCCAAGGGCCCCTGCGAGGCGCTGTCCATCGCGGTGACGGGCGAGATCGACAATTTCGATGCCGCGGGCGTCGTGCGCGGCTCGGCCGAGCGGATGCCGATCGAGCTCTACCTGCGGACGACGCCGCTGACGCTGGCCGACGACACGCTGCGGGCCTTCGCCCGGCAGGCGGCCGAGGGCAGCGTCTCGACCCTCGACCGGCTCCATGCCCTGCTCGGCGCGGTGCACGGCGCGGTCCGCTTCGATGCCGCGCTGCGGGACGCCGAAAGCTGCGGCGCGGCCTTTGCGGCCAAGCAGGGCACCGGCCGCGATCTGGCGCATATCTATACGGCATGTGCCCGCCATCTCGGCATCCCGGCGCGGGTCGCGACCGGCTATTTCGTCAGCGAGGACGGCAAGGCGGGGTTCGGCCACAGCTGGAGCGAAGCCTTCGTCGAGGGCCTGGGCTGGACGGGCTTCGATCCCGCCCACGACCTCTGTCCGCAGGAACGGCACATCCGCCTCGCCTGCGCGCTCGACGGGCTCGGGACGGCCCCGGTCCGCGGCATCGGCACCGAGACGATCGAGGAAGACCTTGACATCCACGCGCCCTTCCAGGCCCGGCGCGGCGGCCAGACCCAGAGCCAGGGCCCCGGCTGGCAGCGCCAAAGCCAGGGCTGAGGCCCCTCGCCCGCAGGACCGGCGGGAATGACGCTGCCCGGGGTGGGTCGAGAGCGCGAAAGCGATTGCCTCGCCGCGGTTTTGCCGGGACAATGAAGCGGTGACGAGGGACGCGGGCGCCCGCGTTTCAAAACAGTGTGGCGTATGATGCGAGCGTTGTTCCGGTCCTCGCCGTCCCCGTCCGGGGCGCCGGCCTTCGTCGAGGTCTGCCACGGCGCCGAGCGCTACCGGGTGGCGATCAAGCGGGTCTCCCGCGCGCGGCGGTTCACGCTGCGGGTGAGGGCCGCGACCCTCGATGCCGTGCTGACCATGCCGCCGGGCAGCACCTTGCGCGCCGCCAAAACCTTTGCCGAGCGCCATGCCGCCTGGATCGGGGATCGGATGCAGGCGCTGCCGCGCAAGATCCCCTTCGGGGTCGGCTCGACCATCCCGTTCCGCGGCGCGGAACTACCGATCGTGGCCTCGGGCGGGCTGCGCGCGACAGCGTTCCTGGATACCGGGTTGCGGCCGGACGGCTCGCGGGGACCCGTGCTGCGCGTCGCCGGAACGCCCGCCGAGCAGCACCGGCGCGTGACCGCCTTTCTCCAGGCCGAGGCGCGCCGCGACCTGCAGGCCGCGGTCGCGCGCCATGCCGCGGCGATCGGCCGGCCGGTGCGGGCCATCACGCTGCGCGACACGCGGAGCCGCTGGGGGTCGTGCTCGTCCCGCGGCGCGCTCAGCTTTTCCTGGCGCCTCGTCATGGCGCCGCCGGTCGTGCTCGACTATCTGGCGGCGCACGAGGTGGCCCACCTCGTCCACCTCGACCACTCGCCTGCCTATTGGGCCGTGGCGGGGCGCCTCGCCCCGGCGCTTCCCGCGGCCGAGGCCTGGCTCAGGGCGCACGGCGCCGCGCTGCACCGGTTCGGGGCGCCCGGGACCGGGCCGGTCACCGGCGGGTGAAGACAAGGTAGACCGGCGGCCGGCCGGCGCGCCTGGCCTTGGCCTCGTACCGCGTCTCGGTCCAGCCGGGCCAGGGCAGCCGCCAGTCGTCGGCCGTGCGCGCCTCCCAGGCGAAGGCGGGCGAGGCCAGGACGCGCGCCAGCGTCCAGCCCGCATAGTCGTCGATGTCGGTCGCAAAGCAGAAGGTCCCGCCCGGGACGAGGACGCGGGCGAGGCGCTGCAGCATGGCGCTCGACACGAAGCGGCGCTTGCGCTGCCGCCGCTTGGGCCAGGGGTCGGGGTAGAGAAGGTCCAGCCGGGTCAGCGACCGGTCGGGCAGGCGGTCGATGACGGAGCCGCCGTCGCCGGCGTGGATGCGCAGGTTCGGCCGCGGCGTGGCGGCAAGCCGCCCCAGCAGCCCGACGATCCCGTTGCGGAAGGGTTCGCAGCCGATGAAGCCCGTGTCCGGGCAGGCCTCCGCCTGGGCGAACAGGTGCTCGCCGGCCCCGAAGCCGATCTCGAGGCGCAGCGCATCGACCGGCACCTCGAACAGGCCCGCCGGGTCGAGCGGGCCCTCGGGCGGCAAGGCGTAGCGCGGCAGGAGGTCGCCGAGCAGCGCCGCCTGGCCGGGGCGGAGCTTGCGGCCCTGCAGGCGCCCGTGCAGGACGCCTGCCCGATGACCGCCGCCCGCACCCGCTCCGCTTGCGGTCACCGCATCAGGTCAGTGGAAGTGCGCCGCGAGCGTATCGGCAAGGTCGGTGGCCTCCCACGAGAAGCCGCCCTCGGCGTTGGGCGCCCGGCCGAAATGGCCGTAGGCCGAGGTGCCGGCATAGATGGGCTTGTTGAGCCTGAGGTGCTCGCGGATGCCGCGCGGCGACAGCCGCATGGCGCTCATCAGCACGTCCTCGAGCTTGCCCGCATCGACCGTGCCGGTCCCGTGCAGGTCGGCGTAGATGGAGAGCGGCTCGGCGACCCCGATGGCGTAGGAGAGCTGCAGCGTGCAGCGCTCCGCAAGCCCCGCCTTGACGACGTTCTTGGCGAGGTAGCGGGCCGCATAGGCGGCGGAGCGGTCGACCTTGGTCGGGTCCTTGCCCGAGAAGGCGCCGCCGCCGTGGGGCGCTGCGCCGCCGTAGGTGTCGACGATGATCTTGCGGCCCGTCAGCCCGCAGTCGCCGTCCGGCCCGCCGATGAAGAACTTGCCGGTCGGGTTGATGTGCCACACGGTCTCGGCCGTGAGCCACCCCTCGGGCAGCGCCTTGGCCACGTAGGGCTCGATCAGCCGGCGCATGTCCTGCGAGGTCAGGCTCTCGTCGACATGCTGGTGGGAGACGACGATCTGCGTCGCGCCGACCGGCTTGCCGTTCTCGTAGCGGACGGTGACCTGGCTCTTGGCGTCGGGGCCGAGCGCTTTTTCGGCGCCCGAGCGGCGGGCGTCGGACAGGAGCTTGAGGATGCGGTGCGCGTAGTAGATCGGCGCCGGCATCAGCTCGGGCGTCTCCCGGCACGCGTAGCCGAACATGATGCCCTGGTCGCCCGCGCCCTCGTCCTTGTTGCCGCCGGCATCGACGCCCTGGGCGATATCGGCCGACTGGGCGTGCAGCAGCACCTCGACCTTGGCGGTCTTCCAGTGAAAGCCGTCCTGCTCGTAGCCGATGTCCTTGATGGCATCGCGGATCGTGGTCTCGACCTGGAGCGGGTCCAGGGTCGGCCCGCGGACCTCGCCCGCCACCACGACCCGGTTGGTCGTCGCCAGCGTCTCGCAGGCGACCCGGATGGCGTAGGGATCGATGCCGGCCTTGGTGCCCTCGCGGAAGTAGAGATCGACGATCTCGTCCGAGATGCGGTCGCAGACCTTGTCGGGGTGGCCCTCGGAAACCGACTCGCTCGTGAACAGATAGCTGGCGCGCGACACCACGAAACTCCTTGTCATCCTGACGGCGTCGGGCGCGGTGATCCGCCATCCCCGGGGGCCGTCGCGACCCGTCGGCCGAGAGGGATGGCAGCGACCGTTCGTTTCGTCAAGCCGAAATGGCCTGTTTCGTTCGTTATAGAGAACGGCGCGGCAGGCGGGCCGCAGCCGCGGTCGCGCCCATGGCGACCGCGAGGTCGTGCGGGCTGCGGCCCTCGGCGTCGGTCGCCGCGGGATCGGCGCCGCGCGCCAGCAGGAGGTCGAGGATGTCCACGCGGTCGAACATGGCCGCCATCATCAGGGCCGTGCGCCCGTCGGGCCCCGCGCCCTCGACCGCCGCGCCCTTGTCGAGCAGCAGGGCCGCCATGGGCAGGTCGCCCTTGAACGCGGCCCCGCTCAGGGGAAGCTGGCCGCGATCGTTGCCGAGCTCGGGATCGGCGCCGTGCTCGAGCAGCGCCCGGGCACAGTCCTGGTGCCCATGGTAGCTCGCCAGCATGAGCAGGCTGTCGCCCTTGTGGTTGCGCAGGTTTGCGGGCAGCCCCTGCTTCAGCAAGGGCTCCAGGGCTTCGGCGTTGCCGACCCGGACGTAGCCGAAGATTTTCTGGGCGAAGTCGAGGACGTCCTCGTCGATGGGTGCTGGGGTCGGCTCGCTCACGGGCGCTTGTCTCCGGACATGGTGAACATGACGGTCGTCAGGCAAGCCCGAGGAGCTGGGCCGCGCCGTCCCCCAAAACCGTTGCCGCAAGGGCGAGGTCCGCGCGGTCGGTGTCCTCCGTCCAGTGATGGCTGATGCCGCCGATCGAGGGCGTGAACAGCATGCCGACCGGAAGCCGCCGGGCGAGGATCTGGCTGTCGTGGATGGCCCCGCTCGGCATGGCCTGCCACGCCTGCGGGCAGAGCCTCTCGGCCGCGGTCTCGAAGGCCTGCCGGACGGCGGGATCGCAGATCGTCGGGGCGAGGCGGGCGACCGGCTCCAGGGTCGCCGGGCACCGCTCGCGCCGGTTGCTCTCGCGCACGAGCGCCCGCAGGCAGTCCTCCATGCGGTCCACGGCGGCCTCCTCGATGTCGCGGAACGAGAAGACGATCTCCGCCCGGCCCGGGATGATCATCGGCATGTTGGGCTCGAGCGTGAGGCGCCCGGTCGTCCACACGCTGCGCGGGCCGCACACGCGCGGGAACTCGCGGTCGATGGCGGCCAGCAGGCGCACGGCCGTGAGGCCGGCGTCGCGCCGCTCGGCCATGGTGGTGCCCCCGGTATGGTCCTGCTGCCCCTCGACGACGAGCCGCCAGGACCGGATCGCCACGATGCCGGTCACGACCCCGAGGTGCAGGCCGGCTCCCTCGAGCTGCGTGCCCTGCTCGATGTGGAGCTCGAGGGCGGCCGCGTAGCGCCCGTCCTCGAGCCGCAGCCGGGGCACCCCGGCGAGCCCGGCGGCCGCCAGGGCTTCGCGCAGGGCCGAGCCGTCGGTGCGGTTGCGGGCGCCGTCGATCTCGGCCTCGGTCAGGTCGCCCACAAGGCTGCGGCTGCCCAGGAAATCGCCCCAGTGCCCTTCCTCGTCGCTGTAGGCGCATACGTCCACCGGCAGACCCGCCCGGGCGAGGGCGAGGGCGGCCACGACCCCGAGCGCGCCGTCGAGCCATCCGGCGTGGTTCTGGCTCTCGATGTGGCTGCCGGCCAGCAGGTGCGGGCCGGGGCCCCGATGCCGGCCGAGCACGTTGCCGATGCCGTCGATGGTGGGCTCGAGGCCGATCTCGGCCATGCGCTCGCACAGCCAGCGGCGGCTTTGCATATCCTGCGGGCTGAAGGTCGGGCGATGCACGCCGCTGCGGTAGCGGCCGATCTCCCGCAGCGCGTCGAGATCGTGCAGGAACCGTTCGGTGTCGATGGCGGTCAAGGGTCGTCCTCGGCTCGGCGGCGCCGGGCCGCCCATGCTAGGGACGACGCGCGACGCGGGGGGCGACCCTACAACGAAAATCCGCGCCGGAGCAGCGCCCCGGCGCGGGTATGGAGGGCTTGCGGCTGCCCGGGTCAGCTCCTTCGCCCGCTTGCGGGGAGAAGGTGCCCGACAGGGCGGATGAGGGGCTTTGGTCCTTGGAGGTTCCCCTCATCCGTCCTTCGGACACCTTCTCCCGCGGAGCGGGAGAAGGGCGTTGTCCGGCCAGATCAGTTCTGGGTATCGCGCTTCTTGAGCGCGGCGCCCAGGATGTCGCCGAGCGAGGCGCCGGAA
>CAXUMV010000164.1:7636-7858 GCA_964252065.1 uncultured Lichenihabitans sp. | reverse complement strand
GACACGCCTGCGTCAGGGACATGGCGGGGTCCCGCCGGCCGGGGCTGCGGCGCACCGCGCCGCGTGCTATCGCTCCCCGCGACGGGCCCTTCGCGCCCGATCCCCGATCGCATTCCGGACCGCAACGCCATGACGGCCGCCGCCTCGACACATCCCTCGCCGCACCCCGGCATGGGCACGAAACAGTTCATCGCGCTGATCGCGGCCTTGATGGCCGTCAAC
>CAXUMV010000164.1:1287-7626 GCA_964252065.1 uncultured Lichenihabitans sp. | reverse complement strand
GACATCCTCGTGAACAACGCCGGCCGCACCTTGAACAAGCCGTTGCTGCAAACGAGCGTGGACGATTGGGACGCCTTGATGGCCGTCAACGCGCTCGCGGTCGACTCCATGCTGCCGGCCCTGCCCGTGATGGCCTCCAAGATGGGGCTGACCCTGGCCAACCAGCAGCAATGGATCATCACGTCCTACCTGCTCGGCTTCGGGGCGACGCAGATCGTCTACGGGCCGCTGGCCGATCATTTCGGCCGCAAGCCGCTGCTCGTGATCGGGCTCGTCATCTATGCCGTCTTCAGCCTGGTCGCGGCCTCGGCGGACAGCTTCACGACGCTTATCATCGCCCGCGTGCTGCAGGGCATCGGGTCGGCGGCGACGCGCGTGCTCGCCGTCTCGGTAGTGCGCGACTGCTACAAGGGCGCCCAGATGGCGCGCGTCATGTCCTTCGCGTTCATCGTGTTCCTGGCCGTCCCGGTGATGGCGCCGAGCGTCGGGCAGATCATCATGCTGGTCGGCCCCTGGCGCTGGATTTTCCTCGGGCTCGCGCTGTTCAGCCTGGGCGTGACGGTCTGGACCATCGTGAAGCTGCCCGAGACGCTGCACGAGGAGGACCACGTCGCCCTGTCGGTGCGGCGCATCGTCGGCGCGTTCCGGGTCGCGCTCAGCAACCGCATCGCGCTCGGCTACATGCTGGCCATGACGATGATGATGGGCGGGCTGTTCGGCTTCATCAACTCGGCCCAGCAGGTCTTCGACCATACCTTCGGCGCCGCCCGCTTCTTCACGGCCATCTTCGCCGGCATCGCCCTGTTCATGGCCTTGTCGTCGCTTCTCAACGCCGGCATCGTCGAGCGGCTCGGGACGCGGCGGGTGTCGCACATGGCGCTACTGGTCTATGTGGCCGCGGCGGCGGTACACAGCATGATCGCGATGGCGAACCTCGACACCCTGGCGAGCTTCTCCATGCTCCAGGCGGTGCAGATGGGCTGCTTCGGCCTGGTGGTGTCCAATTTCGGCGCGATGGCCATGGCGCCGCTTGGCCATCTCGCCGGAACGGGCTCCTCCGTGCAGGGCTGCGTCACGACGCTCGGCGGCGCGCTGATCGGCTCCCTGATCGGCCAGCTCTACGACGGGACGACCCTCCCGCTGACCGCGGGGCAGACCGCGACCGGGCTGGTCGCGCTCGTCTTCGTGATCTACGCCGAGCATGGCCGGCTGTTCCGCCGCCACGCGCTGCCGGTGGAAGCCGACGCCGGGGTCGCCCATTGATCCCATCCATCACTCCAACGTCCGCGGCGAACGTCGCCCGATGAGCGCCCCGGTCTACGACCTCGCCGTCGTGGGCGCCGGGATCGTGGGTCTCGCCCATGCGCTCGCCGCCGTCCGGCACGGCCGGCGCGTGGTGGTCATCGACCGCGACGCGCAGGCGAATGGCGCCTCGGTCCGCAACTTCGGCTTCGTGACCGTCACGGGGCAGCAGCGCGGGACGGTGTGGCGGCGCGCCATGCGCAGCCGCGACGTCTGGCTGGAGGTCGCCCCGCAGGCCGGCATCGCGGTCGAGCACCGCGGGCTGGCGCTGCTCGGCCGGCGGCCCGAGACCCGCCCCATCCTCGAGGCGTTCGCGGCCACCGAGATGGGCGAGGGCTGCATGCTGCTCGAGGCCGCCGAGGCCCGCGCGCGGTTCGCTTCGCTGCGCCCGGCCGAGCTGCACGGGGCGATGTGGAGCCCGCACGAGGTGCGTGTCGAATCGCGCACAGCGATCCCGAAGCTCGCCGCGTGGCTGGCCGCGGCGCATGGCGTCGTCTTCATGCGCGGCGTGCAGGTCCATGCGGTCGAGCCGCCGCGGCTCGCGACCAGCGCCGGCCCGCTCGAGGCGGGCGCCGTCGTGGTCTGCCCCGGCGACGATTTCGGCACGCTGTTCCCGGCCGCCATCGCGGCGCACCGGGTGACCAAGTGCAAGCTGCACATGCTGCGCCTCGCCCCGCCGGCGCCGGGGTTCCGGCTGCCGGGCGCGGTGATGACCGATCTCAGCCTCGTGCGCTACGATGGGTTCGACGCACTGCCCGAGGCCGAGCCCCTGCGGCGGCGGCTCGAGGCCGAACAGGCGGCCCATCGTGCGCACGGCATCCACCTGATCGCGGTGCAGAGCGCCGACGGCTCGCTGGTGATCGGCGACAGCCACCACTACGGCCCGACGCCGGACCCCTTCGCGCCGCAGGCCGTCGACGACCTCATCCTCGAGGAATACCGGGCGACGGTCTCGCCCGAGCCGCCGGCCGTGCTGGAGCGCTGGACGGGCGTCTACGCCTCGGCCGCCGCCACGATGTTCACCGAAGCGCCCGCCCCGGGCGTCCGCCTAGTGATGGTGACGAGCGGCACGGGCGCCTCGACCGCCTTCGCCATCGCCGAGGAAACCCTCGCCGATTTCGATCCGTGAAAGGACTGCGCCGATGAAAGGGCTGACCGCCGTTGTGTTCGACTGGGCCGGGACCATCGTCGACTACGGCTCGCGCGCCCCCATGGGCGTCTTCGTCGAGTCGTTCCGGCAGTTCGGGGTCGATCTGTCGGTCGCCGATGCGCGTGGCCCCATGGGCCTGCCGAAATGGGACCATATCGCGCAGCTCATGACCCTGCCCCACGTGGCGGCGGCCTGGACGGCCCGGCACGGGCACCCGCCGGGCGAGGACGACATCCGGCAGGTCTACGAGGTCTTCACGCCGATGAACGCCAGGGTGGTGGTCGACTACGCGGCCCTGGTGCCGGGCGCGGCGGAGATCGTGCGGCGGCTGCGCGAGCGCGGGTTCAAGATCGGCTCGACCACGGGGTACACGCGCGACATCATGGCCCCGCTGCTGCCGCTCGCAGCGGCCGAGGGCTACAGCCCCGACAACCTGGTCTGCGCGGGCGATCTGCCGACCGGGCGGCCCACCGCGGCCATGATGCTGCGGACCTTCGAGGAACTCGGCATCGCCGACCCCACGACGGTGATCAAGGTCGACGACACGGTGCCGGGCATCGCGGAGGGCCGCGCGGCCGGGACCTGGACGGTCGGCGTGTCGATCTCGGGCAACGCAGTCGGCCTGTCGCGGGACGAGTGGGAAGCCCTCGACCATCCGGCCCAGATGCACCTCAGGGACGCTGCCGAGGCGGTCCTGAAGGGCGCGGGGGCGGACTACGTGATCGACTCGGTCGCCGACCTGATGCCGGTCGTCGACGAGATCGAGAAGCGCCTGGCCGCCGGCGAGAAGCCGTCGGCCTAATCAGGCAGGATGAAGCCCTTCTCCCGCGGAGCGGGGAGAAGGGCATCATCCGGTGAGGGTTGCGCCTCTAAGATCTTGACGGTTGCGCCGACTTGAGGCATCTCGGGGTCGCTTCCATGACCACGCGGTGCTCCCATGGCCAACACGACAATCGGCGTCAAACTCGACGAGACGGTACGGACGCGCATCCGGGACGCCGCCCAGGCGCAGGGCCGCACCCCGCACGGGCTCATCAAGCACTCGATCCTGAGCAGCCTCGATCGGCACGAGCGCGGCGAGGCACCCTCCGCCGCCGAGCAGGCCCCCCCGCCCTTCCTCGACTTCGTCCGTTCGGTGCAGCCCCAGAGCGTGCTCCGCGCCAAGATCACGGCCGCCTACCGCACGCCCGAGCCCGAATGCGTGCCGCTCCTGGTCAGCGAGGCGACGCTGCCCAAGCCCGTGACCGAAGCCGCGCGCGGGCTTGCCAAGAAGCTCGTCGAGGCGCTGCGGGCCAAGGGGCAGCGCGGCGGCGTCGAGGGGCTGATCCAGGAATACACGCTGTCGAGCTTCGAGGGGGTCGCCCTCATGTGCCTCGCCGAGGCGCTGCTGCGCATCCCCGACCGCGCCACCCGCGATGCCCTGATCCGCGACAAGATCGCGGTCGGCGACTGGCACGCCCATGTGGGCCAGAGCCCGTCGCTCTTCGTCAACGCCGCCACCTGGGGCCTCGTGGTCACCGGGCGGCTGACCGCGACCAGCAGCGAGACAGGCCTCTCCAATGCCCTGAGCCGCCTCATCGCGCGCGGCGGCGAGCCGGTCATCCGCAAGGGCGTCGACATCGCCATGCGCATGATGGGCGAGCAGTTCGTCACCGGCCAGACGATCGGCGAAGCGCTCGCCAACAGCCGCAAGGCCGAGGCGCGCGGCTTCCGCTACTCCTACGACATGCTCGGCGAGGCCGCGACCACCGCCGCCGATGCGGAGCGCTACTACCGCGACTACGAGCAGGCGATCCACGCCATCGGCCGGGCGGCCGCGCGGCGCGGCATCTACGAGGGGCCCGGCATCTCGGTCAAGCTGTCGGCGCTGCATCCGCGCTACAGCCGGGCCCAGCGCGACCGGGCCGTGACCGAGCTAGCCGACCGCCTCAAGGCCCTCGCGGGCCTCGCGCGGCGCTACGACATCGGCCTCAACATCGACGCCGAGGAAGCCGACCGGCTGGAGCTGTCGCTCGATCTCCTCGAGACCCTGTGCTTTGCGCCCGAGCTCGCCGGCTGGAACGGCATCGGCTTCGTGGTGCAGGCCTACCAGAAGCGGGCGCCCTTCGTGCTCGACTGGCTGATCGATCTTGCCCGCCGCAGCGGCCACCGCCTGATGATCCGCCTCGTCAAGGGCGCCTACTGGGACAGCGAGATCAAGCGGGCGCAGGTCGACGGGCTCGAGGGCTTCCCGGTCTACACCCGCAAGCTCTACACCGACGTCGCTTATCTCGCCTGCGCCCGCAAGCTACTGCGGGCGCCCGATGCGGTCTTCCCGCAGTTCGCGACCCACAACGCCCAGACCCTGGCCACCATCCACGCCATGGCAGGCGAGAACTTCTATGCCGGCCAGTACGAGTTCCAGTGCCTGCACGGCATGGGCGAGCCGCTTTACGACGAGGTCGTGGGCAATGACAGGCTGAACCGCCCGTGCCGCATCTACGCGCCCGTCGGCACCCACGAGACGCTGCTCGCCTATCTGGTCCGCCGGCTGCTGGAGAACGGGGCCAACACGTCCTTCGTCAACCGCATCGCCGACGGCGCGGTGCGGGTCAAGGATCTGGTTGCCGATCCCGTGGCGGCGGCGGGCGACATGGCGCAGGTCGGCGCCCCCCACCCGCGCATCGCGCTGCCGCGCGACCTGTTCGGCCCGGCCCGGGCCAACTCCGCCGGCCTCGATCTCACCAACGAGCAGCGCCTCGCCTCCCTGGGGTCGGCTCTGCTCGCGGGCGCGAGCCTGCCGCGCGAGGTCGGCCCCTTGGTCGGGGAGGCCCCCTCGCCCGCAGGCCGGACGGCACGGGCCGTGCGCAACCCCGCCGACAACCGCGACATCGTCGGCCATGTGATCGAGTCGACCGAGGAGGACGTCGCCCGCGCCATGGCGTCGGCCGCCGCGGCCGCGCCGGTCTGGGCCGCGACCCCGCCGGGCGAACGGGCCGCCTGCCTGCAGCGCGCCGCCGACCTCCTCGAGCAGCGCATGCCGGCCCTGCTGGGCGAGATCGTACGCGAGGCCGGCAAGTCGCTACCCAACGCCATCGCCGAAGTCCGCGAGGCCGTCGACTTCCTCCGCTACTACGCCGCCGAGGCGGCCCGGACCTTCGACAACGACACGCACCGTCCGCTCGGCTGCGTGGTCTGCATCAGCCCCTGGAACTTCCCGCTCGCGATCTTCACCGGGCAAGTCGCGGCCGCCCTCGTGGCCGGCAATGCGGTGCTGGCCAAGCCCGCCGAGGAGACCCCGCTGATCGCCGCCCGGGCGGTCGAGATCATGCGCGAGGCCGGGGTCCCGGCCGACGTGCTGCACCTCCTGCCGGGCGACGGGCAGGTGGGCGCGGCCCTCGTGGCATCGCCGGGCACGGCCGGCGTGGTGTTCACCGGCTCGACCGCCGTCGCCCGCCTCATCCAGCGCCAGCTCGCCGGGCGCCTGAGCGCCAGCGGCCGCACGATCCCCCTCGTCGCCGAGACCGGCGGCCAGAACGCGATGGTGGTCGACTCCTCGGCGCTTGCGGAGCAGGTGGTGGGCGACGTCCTCCAGTCGGCCTTCGACTCGGCGGGCCAGCGCTGCTCGGCCCTGCGCATCCTCTGCCTGCAGGCGGACGGCGCCGATCGCGTCCTCGCCATGCTGAAGGGCGCGATGGCCGAGCTCGTGGTCGGCCGGCCGGACCGGCTCGCGACGGATATCGGGCCCGTCATCACGGCCGAGGCGCGCGAGGGTATCCTGGCCCATGTCGCAGCCAAGCAGGCCGCCGGGCGCGCGGTCAGCAGCGTGCCCCTGCCGGAGGAGTGCGCCGCGGGTACCTTCGTGGCCCCGACCCTGATCGCCATCGACGGGCTGGACGACCTGGAGC
>CAXUMV010000164.1:0-1277 GCA_964252065.1 uncultured Lichenihabitans sp. | reverse complement strand
ATCGAGATCGACAGCTTGGCGGACTGCGAGCGCGAGGTGTTCGGCCCCGTGCTGCACGTGCTGCGCTTCGAACGGGACGAACTCGACGGGCTGATCGCCGCCATCAACGCCAACGGCTACGGCCTCACCTTCGGCCTGCATACGCGGATCGACGAGACCATCGCCCGCGTCACGGCCCGGATCGGGGCGGGCAACATCTATGTCAACCGCAACGTGGTCGGGGCGATGGTGGGCGTCCAGCCCTTCGGCGGCAACGGCCTTTCCGGCACCGGGCCGAAGGCCGGCGGCCCGCTCTACCTGCGCCGCCTGCTGGCCGAGCGGCCGCCCGAGCCGCCGGTCGCCGCGAGCGGCGGGACGCCGGCCGAGGCCGCCCTCGCGTTCCATGCCTGGCTGGCCGAGACCGGACGGGCCGTGGAGGCTGAGCGATGCGCCCGGGTCGTCAAGGCCTCGCTGCTGGGCAGCCGGATGGAGCTGCCGGGCCCGGTCGGCGAACGCAACGTTTACAGCTTCAGGCCGCGCGGCACGGTGCTGGCCGCCGTGCAAAGCGAGGCCGGCCTGTTCGACGCGATCGCGGCCGCCCTGGCGACCGGCAACAGGGTCGAGGTGAGGGCGCCCGATCCCGTGATGGCGGCGCTCGCAACGCTGCCGCAGGCGCTCGCACAGACCGTGCGTCCGGCCACGGCCGACGGGCTGCCCCAAGATCTCGCGGCCGTCCTGTTCGAGGGCGACGGCGACGATCTGGTGCGGTTGAACGAGGCCGTGGCGGACCGGCCGGGCGCCATCGTTCCCGTCCACGGAGTCTCTCGCAGCGGCCACGCGGCCGGCCGCGAAGAGTTCCCGCTGGAGCTGCTGGTGGAGGAGGTCAGCATCTCCACCAACACGGCCGCGGCCGGCGGCAACGCCAGCCTGATGAGCATCGGCTGACGCTGGACAGGCGTCAGCAGCGGTAGGGAACGCCCGCCTGACGCGGCCGGCCGAGGCATCGGTCGTTGCCGGTGCCGCGGTCTTCCCGCCTGTTGGTGCCGGAGGCGCCGCTGCCCAGCCGGCTCGACGGAATCTTCTTGACGTTGCGGGACTGTCCGGGCTGGGAGGTGGCGCCGCCACCGACACCGCCCCCGGTCGTGCCCACGCCGCGGCTCGCGCCGGCGCCGCCGTTAGTCGTCCCGCCGCCGAGGCCGCTGCCGCCGCCCGTCGCAGCGCCTCCCCCGACGCCGCCGTTGCTGCCGGCCCCGGCACCGCCGCCGCCGCCAGCCCCGGTCGCGCTGGCCCCGGAGCCG
>CAXUMV010000163.1:7552-7892 GCA_964252065.1 uncultured Lichenihabitans sp. | reverse complement strand
CGGACTGGCTGGCCGACCACCTGCATGACCCCGGTCTCGTGGTGGTGGACGGCTCCTGGCACCTGCCGCCGATGAACCGTAATCCCCGGGCCGAGTACGAGGCGGGGCATATCCCGGGCGCGGTCTTCTTCGACGTCGACGCCATCGCCGACGCAAGCGCCGGGCTCCCGCACATGCTGCCGAGCGCGGCGGATTTTGCGGCCGCGGTCGGGGCGCTCGGCATCGGCGACGCCATGCGGATCGTCGTCTACGACGGCGCGGGCCTGTTCTCCGCCCCGCGCGTGCGCTGGACGTTCCGGGCCTTCGGATCGCGCCGCGTCGCGGTGCTGGACGGCGGCCT
>CAXUMV010000163.1:4816-7542 GCA_964252065.1 uncultured Lichenihabitans sp. | reverse complement strand
CCGCCCGCTCGCCAGCGGGGCGAGCAGCGCGCGGCCGGACGCCATCTTCCACGCGCTGTTCGATCCCGCCGCGGCGGTCGCGGTGCCGGACGTCCAGGCGGCTCTCGCCGACGACACCGCCCAGGTGGTCGACGCCCGTCCGGCCGCCCGCTTCCGGGGCGAGGCGCCCGAGCCGCGGCCTGGGCTGCGCTCCGGCCACATCCCCGGCAGCCGCAACCTGCCGTTCGACCAGCTCGTGGCGGAGGGCCGGCTTCAATCTCCGGAGGCGCTGCACGCCCTCTTCGCCGAGGCCGGCGTCGATCCCGCGCGCCCGGTCATCGCGACCTGCGGCTCGGGCATGTCCGCCGCGATCCTGTCGCTGGCGCTCGAGACCACGGGACACCGGCCGGCGCGGATCTACGACGGCTCCTGGGCCGAGTGGGGCGCGCGGCCCGATCTGCCGGTCGCCACGGGCTCCTGATCGCGATTGACATCGGGGCACGACCTGCTCCTCCTGCCTCAAAGGACCGGCAGCGGGACGATGCAGAGATGAATTTCGTGAGCGACAACATCGTCGGGGCGAGCCCGCCGATCATCGCGGCCCTGAGCGAAGCCGCGGCCGCCGGGGCGGAGGGGACGTACGGCAAGGACCGCTGGTCCATCGAAGCCCACCGCCAGCTCGACGCGCTGTTCGGGCGCAAGGTCACGGCCTTTTTCCTCGCCACGGGCACGGCCGCCAACGCGCTGGCGCTCCAGGCCATCACGCCCCCCGGCCAAGGCGTCTTCTGCCACGAGACGGCGCACGTCATCGACGACGAGTGCGGCGCGCCGGAGTTCTACATCGGCAGCGGGAAGCTCGTCGGCATCCCGGGCCTGGCGGGAAAAATCACGGCCGACGCCCTGCGGGAAACCCTGACGCGCTTCCCGCGCGGGGTGGTCCGTCAAGTGCCCCCGGCCGCCCTCAGCCTGTCCCAGGCGACCGAGTGCGGCACGGCCTACACGCTCGCCGAGATCGCGGCCCTGGCGGACACCGCGCACGCGGCCGGGCTGCGGGTGCACCTCGACGGCGCGCGGTTCGGCAATGCGCTCGTCGAGCTCGGCTGCACGGCGGCCGCCATGACCTGGCAGGCGGGCGTCGACGTCGTCTCCTTCGGGGTCACCAAGACCGGCGCCCTCGCCTGCGAGGCCGTGGTGTTCTTCGACGAGGCGCTGGCGGCCGAGGCCGCCGTGCACCGCAAGCGCGGGGGCCACACGCTGTCCAAGAGCCGCCTCATCGGGGCGCAGATGACGGCGGCGCTGAAGGACGGGCACTGGCTCGACCTCGCCCGGCAGGCCAACGCGATGGCCCGGCGCCTTGCCGAGGGCCTCGCGGCACGCGGCCTCGCGATGCCCTGGCCCCGGCAGGCCAACGAGGTCTTCGTGGTGCTGCCCCCGGCGATCCACGCCGGCCTCGAGGCCCGCGGGGCGGCCTACTACCCGTGGGACGTCACCAACATCGCCCCTTCCGAACGGCCGGCGGACGGAGCGGTCCTCGCGCGCCTGGTCTGCTCCTTCGAGACGAGCCCGGGCGAGGTCGATGCCTTCCTCGACGCTATCCCGGCCGCGGACGGCGCCTGATCCCAGGCTGGATCGAGGTCGACCGGTCTCGACAGTCGTCGTCGCGAGCGCAGCGGCACGATCCACGACCGGGCATCCCCTCACCGGTGCCTGGATCCCCACGCCTTCGGCGCGCGACAACGGCCCCGAGATGCCCTACGAGGCGAGGGCCAGTCGCGGCGGACGGAGCGCGGCGAGGCGGGTACAGTTCCGGCCTTCCGCCTTGGCGAGGTAGAGCGCGGTGTCAGCCTCGAGGACGAGCTGCTGGCTCGTCTGGTCCTGGCGTAGATGCAAGCAGGCGACCCCGATGCTGACCGTGACGATCGGCAGGGGGGCGGTCGGGTGCCGTTCCTCGAGACCGGCCACGGCGGCCCGCACGGTTTCGGCGACCGCCATGGCCCCCTCGGCATCGGTCCCGGGCAGCAGGATCGCGAACTCCTCGCCCCCATATCGCGCCACGAGATCGCCCGGCCGATGGACATTGGCCGCCAGCGTCCGGGCCATGATCCTGAGCAGGTCGTCGCCTCGCAGATGCCCGCAGCTGTCGTTGTAGGCCTTGAAGTGGTCCGCATCGATCATGAGGAGCGACAGCGGCGTCCGCTCCCGCGCGGCGCGGTTCCACTCGATGGCGAGGCACTCGTTGAAGCGGCGGCGGTTGGCGACCTCGGTCAGGCCGTCGGTCGCCGCCAGGCGCGCCATGGCGGATTCGGCCAGGACGCGGCGCGCGAGTTCCGCATGCAGCAGGAACAGCAAGGACAGCGAGCTGAGGCAGAGCAGACCCAGGACGCCGCCGATGATCAGGGTCTTCCGCCACCAGTCGGCATAGGCCTGGTCGGCCGAGAGCTCGACGACTTGGATCAGCGGCAGCTTGCGGATGCGATGAAAGGAGACGAGCCGGTTGACGCCGTCGATGGGCGAGGCACCCTCGAAGGACCCCGCACGGGCATTGCTCAGGCGGTTGAAGCCGTCGGTCGCCCGGACGTTGCGGTCGATGTCGGCCTGCACGAAGGGCTTGCGGAACAGCACCGTCCCTTCGGTGCGGAACAAGGTGATCTTGCCGTCGTGGCCGAGGTCCAGGGCGCCGTACAACTCGTCGAGATACGTCATCGAGACGATCGCGATCGCCGCGCCGCCGAAGCTGCCGTCCTGCT
>CAXUMV010000163.1:3712-4806 GCA_964252065.1 uncultured Lichenihabitans sp. | reverse complement strand
GGCTCAGCGCCACGGCCCACGCGCCGGTCGCGCGGTTGACGATGGGCTTGCTGACGAATAGCCCGATGTCGCCGCTCGCGCGATGGACCCGGAAATAGTCGCGGTCCTCGACGGTCCGCGACTTGAAGCGAGTCAGGTCCGAGGCGGCCTGCACGATGCCGTTCTCGTCGACCACGACGAGCGAGTCCGTGGCGCGCGCCGAGGCGAGATGGTCGAACAGCACCCGCTGCCGCAAGCCGGGCGAGAGCGCCTGGATGTCGGCGTCGCTCCACCCATCGGCGATCGACTGCAGCATCAGGTCGAGCATCTCGAGGTTCTGGTCGACGTCGTGCGAGACCGCCGACACCAGGTTCTCCGCCACAATCGAGAGGTCCCGGCCGGCATCCTGCCGCGCCTGGTAGGCCACGAACCCGAACGTCACGCACAAGGCCGCCAGGGCGGTGCACATCACCCCGAAAAGCGGGCCGCGCATGGCAGCGAGGTTCAATGTCGAGATCATCCCCGCCCCAAGCCGGACCCGCGTCCGACCTTCGTTGCATAGAGATGCTGACAGCAGCTTAACCTCTCCCGGTACGGGGGAGCGCCCTACTCGGCGTAGGGGGCGAGGAACAGGCCCCCGTCCTGCAGCGGGGCGTTCGGTCCGCGGCTCAGCTTGAGCGCGGAGGCGTCCCCGAGATTGCGGGCGAAGATGTCGCCGTAGGTCCCCGTGGACGCGATCATCCGCGTCTGCCAGCCCTTGTCGAGCGTCAGCCCGGGCGCTTCGAGGCGCAGCGCGTCGAGGCCGCCGGAGGCCCAGGCCGCCGGCGGCGTTTCGGCCCGGAGCAAGCTGTGCACCGCCCAGGCCACGATAGCCGAGAAGGCCGGGTCCTCGAGCGGAGTGCCGGCCATGATCGGGAACACGGCCAAAGGCTCTGGCAGGATGCGGCTCGTGAGGTGGTTCACCCCGCCGTCGAGCCTGACGTCGGCTAGCGTCGTGATCTCGGAGGCCATCGCGGGGCACACCTGCGCCCCGTAGGTGTCATAGAACTCGACGTCCTCCTGATAGCCCATGCGGACGAAATCGAGGTGGTGGGCCGCGAACCAGGCTTCGAGAT
>CAXUMV010000163.1:2884-3702 GCA_964252065.1 uncultured Lichenihabitans sp. | reverse complement strand
CGAGCGAGAAGCAGATCGGCTTGCCGGCGAGGTCCGCGAGATGCTGGACCGGGGAGGCGACCGTCACCATGACGTTGATGGTCTCGAAGAAGACCGTCGGGCCGGGAAGGACCTTGGACGCGAGATCCTGGTCGATGATCTCCGCCGCGGAGAGGAAGGAGACGTCGTCCGTGGCGTCCCGCACGCCGTCGAAGGCCTTGGAAGAATCGTACTGACGGAAATCGATGCGCCCGTCGCCGCCGAGCACGGCCGCCCCGATGGCCCGGCAGAGGTCGAGGTAGAGGCCGGCCGCACGGCCGTCCTCGCCGAGGTCGACGAGGCCGGGGCGTGGTGCGCCCCCGCAATGGATCACCTTGCCGGCCCGGATGCGGTCGAGCACGGCGCCGGCCCGGGCGCCCGGGGCCGAGGCCGCCAGCAGCACGGCGGCGAGCAGAAAGCGGAGTAGAGCCACGGAAATCCGTCCTTCCGACGTCGGTTCGGCGGGCTATCCCCTCCGACGCGGGGGTCCGCGTCGGAGGGGCGCAAAGTACGGCCTAGTTGTAGGCCGGCAGCGTCGAGGGCAGCGCGTTGAAATGGGCCGGGGCGGGGCTGGCGATGCCCTGGCGCTTGTCCTCCGGCGTGATGCCGATCGCCGCGCACCCGTCACCGCCGTAGTGGGGGAAGCTATTGATGACATTGTCGGGGATCATCGCGTAGGAGGCCGGCAGCGGCGGCACCTCTCCCCTGAGCCGGGACGGCTCGAACCCCGACAGCAGGCTGTCGGTGATCTTCGAGTTGGTGTCGCGCGGCCCGAGGTACTTCTGCTCGAAGCCGGGCGG
>CAXUMV010000163.1:1699-2874 GCA_964252065.1 uncultured Lichenihabitans sp. | reverse complement strand
ACCTGTTGAAGGCCGGCGAATTGCCCGCCGCCAGCGCCGCCGCCTCGTCCGGCAACTGCGAGAGCGGGGTGAGCCCGAAGATCGCGTTGATAGTCTCGATCACCGCGTTGTGGTCGCCCTCGGCGTGGGAGACCGCATGCACCCGGGCATAGGGCGAGATAAGCGTCAGCGGCACGCGGATGCCGCGCGACAGCGGCAGGCTGTCGGGCCCGTAGCTCAGGATGCGCGGGGGCACGTGATCGTAGAACCCGTCCGACTCGTCGTAGGTGATGATGATCGCGCTCTGGCTCCAAATCCGCGGGTTGCTGGCGATCGCGTTGATGACGCGGGCGTTCATGGCCTCGCTGAGCTGGCTGTCGCTGTAGCCCGGATGGTCGTCGTCGCCCGACTTGGTGGCGTTGATCGCCGCGATCTCGGTCGGCGTGAGGCCCGCCGGGTTGGGGTAGCGCGGGTTCTGGATCGGCGGGACATGGCGCGGGTAGTCGAGGTTGTAGTAGCCGCCGCGGATGTAATACACGCCGCCATATTGCTGGATGTTGTTGTTGGCCAGATCGGTGAAGAAGTCGCCCTCCCCCTTGAAGCTGTCGCGCTGCGAGGGATTGTTGGCCAGGTAGCCGAAATATTGCGGGCCTTCGTGATGGGCCACGAAGCTCGTGTGGGAAGCATCGCCGTTGGTGTCGTTCGGCTCGTGGTCGTAGCCGTTCTGGTACCAGCGCCAGGCGAAGGGCTGGTGGTGCTGGTGGGTGAGGAACTGGATGTCCTTCTGGATGTCCGGCAGGTCGAAGGCGGGATTGTTGTCCTGCTGGGCGTAGTACCGGGCCCAGCCGCCCATCAGCGACAGGGGCACGGTCGCGAAGGTCAGGTTGGAGGTGATGTTGGTCGAGCCGTAGCCCTCCTTCGGGCCCGTCGGCTGCCGGTTGCTCGCCGTGTTGTCGAACTGCGAGCCCCACCAGGGCTGCGGGTCGTTGACGACCGGCGGCCCCTGGGTGGTAGCCGTGCCGGAGTAGGTCGTCCCGTTGATGGCGCCGCTGATCGGGCCGGTGATGCCCGTGGCGGTCGGGCTGTCGGCCGGCCCGGGGTGCTTGACCCACTGGCTCTCGCCCGATTGCCCGGCCAGCACGGCGATCGCGTTCGGGGTCGAGGGCGTGTCCTCGGTTGCGAAGATGTTGTCGAAG
>CAXUMV010000163.1:0-1689 GCA_964252065.1 uncultured Lichenihabitans sp. | reverse complement strand
AAGATCGTGAACCGGCTGGCATACTGCCAGAAGAACGGGATCGTCTTGCAGTCGATGTGCGACATCACGAGCTGCGAGAACTGGGTCGCCTGCGCCTGGCTGGCCGCGTTGCCGGGCCGGGCGAAGCGCGCATACTCGTCGGCGGCGAACTGGTCCATCTTGGGCACGCCGTTCACGACGTGAAGCTTCTTGGCGAGGCCCGTGTGGGAGTGATCCACGCTGTCGCGGAAGGTCCCGTTCTTGTCGTTGCCGAGCCGGAACGGCTGCACCGTGACGGTCTGGCCGTTGAGATCCTGGTAGGTCTGGGTGAAGCCGGGCGTGTCGGCGGCCGAGCGGGGCCGCGTCCCGTCCGAGTAGATGCCGTTCACGCCGGGAAGCGTGCCGTATTCGTTGTCGAAGGAATGGTTCTCGTTGAAGATCACGAACACATATTTGATCTTGTCACGCAGCAGCGCCATGACCTTGTCGTCCTTGGCCTTGCCCCGCCACAGGGGATCGTTCTGGTCGATGAAGTAGGGCGCCACGTCCGGACCCGGATCGGGCTGGGTGGTGACGATCGGCGGCACGGTCTGCGCCATGGCGCCTACGCTCAAGGCCTGCTGCAGCACGGCCATCGCCGACACGAGCGCGGTTGTCTGTTTCAGAAACGATGGCATTTGCGAACCTCGCGGCCGGTTGCTGGTCATCAGCGGTATCGCGTATTTCGATGATGGATTTGCGACGGCCGGCGCCCCGAGGAGCCGTGCCGTCAGGGTGTCTGGCGAAGCGGAACGGCTCGCGGCAGGGGCAGCTGCACGAGGAGGATCGCGCTCAGGATCAGGACGCCCCCCACCCCGCCCGCGACCGTGACGCGCTCGTCGAGCCAGGCGGCGGCCATCAGCGCCCCGCACAGGCTCTCGCCGCTCAGGATGATGGCCGCGTCGGTGACGGGGGTAGCGGCCTGCGCCACGGCCTGCAGCGTGAAGGCGGCCGCGGTCGACAGGACCCCGAGGACGACGAGTTCGGGCGCCGCGCCGCCCAGCGCCGCGAGGTCCACCGGCTCGGACGCCGCGCCGATCACGGTGCCGATCACCGCGGCGAGGCCGAACTGCGTCATCGCCAGCGCAAAGGGGCGGTCCTGCAGCTCGGCCGCGCGGGCGACCATGACGATCCAGACGGCGTAGAGCACCGCCGCCACGAGGCAGCACAGGTCGCCCCAGCCGAGACCGCTCCAGGCCTCGCCCATGAGCAGCACCCCGGCGAGCACGAGGGCGACCGCCGGCCAGGTCATCGCGCCCGGCCTCTGCCGCAGCATAGCGGCGGCGAAGAACGGGGTGAACACGACCGTGCTGTTGACCAGGAAGCTCGCATTGGTGACCGAGGTGCCGCCATAGCCGACCTGCTGGACGCCGAGCGCCAGGGTGAAAAACACCGCCGCCCGCGCGACGGCCTGCCGGCCGGCCCTTGTCATGGGCCGGCCGGCTCGGGCCTCGCGGCACGCCAGCGGCGCGATCACCAGGACCGCGACGGCGCAGCGCAGCCCGAAGCTGGTGAAGGGCCCGAGATCCTCGAGAATCGTCTTCTGGGCGACGTTGCCGATCCCCCACAGGAGGGCGGTCAGCATGAGGAGGGCGTTGGCCTTGGGGCGGGTCATGAGCGACCCTTAGGCACCCCCGGTCGGGCGCGCATCCGCCGAAAGGGGGAGAAGGA
>CAXUMV010000162.1:1557-7897 GCA_964252065.1 uncultured Lichenihabitans sp. | reverse complement strand
AGGCGGGGTTGTAAGCGCGAGCGTCGATGCGCACGGCCAAGCCCGCGATGACCGCGGCGCAGCCGTTCGGGGCGTAGCAGCCGACACTGTAGGTATGCTCGGCGCCGAAGCGGCGCAAAATACCGGTTCGATGCAGAAAGGCATGGACGAGGCTGTCGACGGCGACCATCGCGGCGCCGGCCGTCACCCAGCGTTCGCGTTCGGGATCGCCGACCAGCAGCAACTCGGCGAGCACCATCGACCAGACCTTGGGGCCGATGCCGTGGACATTGAGCAGCGGCCCGACGACAGCGTCGCGCAGGCGCTCGGCGCGACGCGGCGCACCGAGGCCAGGGTCGGCGTCGGCGAGCCGGCCATCGATCCAGCCGACGAGGTCGCCGCCGCAGACATCCCGCATGAAGAAGAACAGCGCATGGGCGGCCTCGTTGAGCAGCCCCTTTCGCAGAGGGTGTGTCGGCAGCGGGCAACTCGGCATGTCAGGCGGCGAACCGCAAGTCTGGGCGACTTTCCGATAGTTGCAACCCGCAAAGGACCAGTAGTGCGCCAGCCGTGGGCAAGCTGCGCCGGCGGCCAGACCGGCCTCGACGGTCGCCCAGGTGACGCCACCATGCCGGGCATCGAACCGGATGGCGGCGTCGTTCGAGATGCCCTGTCGGGCGGCAAGCGCGGCCACGAAGTCGAACAGCGGCGCCGACTCGCGCCGGGCGAGGGCGTCCTGGACGCCGGCGGCACGCAGCCGCCCGGCGATCTCGTCGAGGAAGTCGGCCGGCGCCAACAGGAGCGCGGGGCGCGTTACCGCCACGGCATGCTCCCATGGTGCCACGTGTCGCTTCACCGTCGAGCACCTCGCTGCTGTTGGTCAGCGTGTGCATAGCGCGGCGGCCAATAGCGGCGTCAACCTGTCCCCCGGCTTTGGTCCTGGTCATCCGGACTGCGGTTCAGGGGTGAATCGATGCAGCCGACCGACACGGGTTAGCCGAGCCCGTCGGCCAGCGCGGCCATCGCCGCTTGGCTGATCGCCTTCAGCGGCGTCGGATCGATCGTCGAGCCATCGGCCGCGAAGGCGACCGAGGCATCGACCGTCACCTGCCAGCCGTCATCGACGCTCCACCCAGCCAAATCGAGCTGGGCGCTGGTCGACCAGTCGCCGGCCGAGTCGAGGAGATAGAAGCCGAGCTGGGGCTGCCTCCACGCCGCGTCTTGAAAGCCGAAGGATGTGACGAGCCGACCTTCCGGCAGCGCGAAGATGCCGAAGGTCGAGCCGTCGTCCCAGGCTTTGGCCACCGAGGGCACGACATCGTCGATCTCGAAGGTTTGGTGCTGCCCGTAGGTCTGCATCGAGGCGTGCGGAAAAGCCGACCGGACCGCCTCGGGCCAGGTCGCCGACCACAGCTGTCGCAGCAGGCGCCAGAAGTCGAGCCGAACCCGCTGGGCCGCGAGGGCCGCCGTCTCGAACTGTTCGACCTCGTCGAGGCCAAGGTCGGCCGGCACGTCGCCGCGCTGAACGAGCAGGTCGATCGCGGCCCGGTGGGTCGGCTCGGCGAAGTAGAAGGTGACCCCGTCCGGAACCGTTATCATCGCAGGTAGCCTTTGCCGTCGAGGAGGAAGCGCCAGACGTGCGCCCGAACCGCCGCGAAACCGGGGTCGCTGTCGCCAACCGCGGCGATGGCGCCCTCCCAGCGGCGCATCAGGGCGAACCAGCGGACGGCAGACCAGGATCGGTAGCGCCGCTCCGCGGCGTCGGCCTGCACGGTCAGCAGGATACGAACCACCAGCCCGCCCCGGGCGCGCTTGGCGGCCTCGTGGCCGTGGGGCCGCAGCTGGGCGGCGGTGACAGTCGCCCCGAGCTTGGCCTCGACCACTACGACCGCCTGCTGCCTCGCGGCCCCGTATGGCCACTCGAACAACAGGTCGATGCGCGGAGCCGATGCCCTTCGCGCGGAGGAGCTCAGCTCACGGCCGCCAACAACACCGCCCGCGCTCACCGGCTCGACGGGGAGCTCGGCCGTGACCGCGGGCCTGACGCGGCCCTCCAAAGCCGCATGCAGCGCGGGCTTGCGGGCGAGGTCGGCCAGCACTCGCAAGCAGGAGACGGCGCGCTCGGGCCCGCGCGGCCCGGCAGCCGGCCCCATCAGCGAGGCCAGCTCCCGCGTAACGTCCGGTTCGCGCATGCGATGAACGAGGTTCATGACCGGGCTGGCGAGGGGAGCCCCGGCGAGGTGGGCCCGAACGGGCCACCTCTCGGTCGGGTCAGCACCACCAGCTCGATCCCGCCGACGAGCCTGCCGGTGTCCCGGCCGAGCAAGGTCGCGGCGTCAGCTTGCCGCCCTTCCGGTTGCAAACTGACCGCCTAAGCTGGCGAAGGCTTATCAAAGCGGCGGTGGCCCGTTTCGGCGCGTTCGGCTGCTGTGGCAGCCTCACCCCTCGAGATGCCTGCCCACGAGGCCCGAAGGTGGCTTAACGGCCAAGCCTGAAGCGGTCGTAGGCCGCAAGGCCGGGTGGCGCCGGGTCAAAGAAACTGGAAGGCGAGCGGCCGGGCATCGCAGTCGAAGGCGACTGCGCTGCCGATCCCTGCGAGGCGGGGCGAACTCTATACTGTCGAACCGCGGTGCGAGGTAATACCGGGCGACGGTCGGCCCGAAGGGCTCGCGTCCAGGCAGCTGATGGATCGGCTGATCACGAAAAACCCCCGCCGACGGTGGTCGGCGAGGGCGTAGTGCATCGAGGAAGAGAGCCGTCAGTTGCCGCGAAGCTTCGCCGCGACGGCCATGCCGATCCGACGCGATCGCTCCATCGGCCGGCGCCGCCCCAAGCCATAGCAGATGAAACCTTCAACCCTGCCCTGGGCATCGGGGCGGGTATGCAAGCTTTCAGGCGCCTCGCCATGCTCATGCGGCAGCAGCGGTGTCGCCGCTTGCAAGAGCAGGCAGGTCATCGTGGCAGGGTCAGCCGTGGCAAGCCCAACCTGCTCCAGGCGGTCGCCGACCGAGACGACGATCTCCTCGAGGCTGAACCTCGGTTGCTGCCACCTCCTCAAGCTGGCGGCCTCGTCCATCAACGCGCGGCAGTCCGAAACGGCGATCGTGTGAACGGACCACCGGTCGCCTTCGAAGCGATCGACCTTGATCAGGCGATCGTCCCCGTCCAGGCTGGGGCAGCAAGAAACCTGCAACCGGCAGACGTCCAGGACGCCACGCACCAGCTCGTGCGTCAGGGTGATTTTGATCTTGAAAGGCATCGTCAACATGTGCGGTTCTCCAAGGCCACGTTGTTGTGGCGAGAACCTTTACCGGCCACGACCAGCTGGCACCCCGCACAGCGGTGACGAAGCCGGGCCGGTGGTTGGGCGATTGTCATCGTGCGGCTCGGCATAGCCGCGGCACGCGCCGGCAGCAGGCCGTTGCGGCCGTCCGGGAATTGACTGCTGGGGTGGTGGCGATCGGCCCGCAACAGCCAGTCACGGGCTTCGCATGAGCCTTGCCGGGCGGGCCCAGGCGGTCGCAGGCCGAGCAGGCCTCGGGCAGCGCCGAGTCAGCGTGGGCGCGGCCGTTGAGGTGGCGGGCCTGGTGCTCCAGGGCCGCGGGGTAGGTCGGCGATCCTCGTGAGATCGAATGGGTCACCGCGGCGCCACTGCCCACATATCTCTGGCCCAGGTCGTCCATGACGACATCAACGGTCACAACGTCGGCTGCAGAGACCCGCCGCAAGCCGTCGGGCGGACCGCCCCCGCCCGTTCGATCGACATGGCGCGCCGGGCAAAGTCAACGCCGCCGATGCCAAGGCTGCCGCTGCTCCCACGCCCGAAAGGCGGCGAGGGCCTCGCGGTTGGCGCCGGCGAGCACGGCCCGACCCTCGCCTGCCGCGAAGGTGAGCCCATCGAGGGTGCGGCCGACCATGACGCTGCACATGCGGACCATGTTGCCGGGCCCCAAGACAGCCTTCTCCTGCCTGAAACGGCCGGTGGTCGGGAAGGTGACCTCGCCCGTGTCGGGGTCGACGTGCTGGGCGCGGCGAGGCCAAACGCGATAGTCCCCAAACGGCGCTTTCGACGCGTAGACGATCTTGGCCGTCAGCTGCGTCGGGGTGATCGCGATCACGTGCGCCGCCTTCACTCCGGGAATGAGGGTCCTGAAGCGACGGTTGATGCCGGCGCGGCGCCGCCATAACTCGCGCTGGCTGACGTCCCAGACGATCAGGTGAGCGTGCCACGACACCGCGCGCTGGCTGCCCGACCGTAACAGGCCAACGTTGGTGTAGAGCGCGGCCTCGATGAGGCCGACGAAGCTGCACGGCCCCAGCACCTGTCGGACCCAGGCCTTCAACGAGCGCGGGCTAAAGGCGGCGGCAGCGGCGAGCGGCACCGTATACCGATCCGCGACCAGGGTGACCCAAAACAGCGGCGTGCCCGCTTCGAGCTGGCGGACGTGCGCCGCGAGGTGGTCGTCAACGATCCGTGCGTAACGGCAGCGGGCGTCGACGCTGTTGCAGTAGAGGAACATCGCACGGTCCGGTGCCCGCTCGGCGCGGGCGGCGCGGTCAAGCAGCCACGCCAGCCGACGCTCACGGTGGAGATAGCAGGAGACCTTCTGATCCCACTCGCGGTGCACTTCGGCGAACTCGCCATGGGTCGTGAACAGCGGGCCCCCACCCCGCAACCCCCTGGCCCGGGTGCGGGGTGAGGGGGGTCGATTTGCTGATTGGGCCAAAGCGGCATGCGCAGGCTTGGCTGGTGCAGCAGCGGGGTCGTCGAGGGGCGTGTTGAGGCGGTTGAGCAGGTTGGGGGGTATTACAAGGCTCACACCCTTGCCGACGCGGCGCGGCGCGGTCTTGCGGGGGCGCTTCATCGGTGACCTCCGGTGTCGCTCGTGCTGGTGCGCACCCGCGCGGCTTCCCACGCTTTGACGTCGGACAGGCGGTAACGGACGCTCCGCCCGAGTTTGACGAAGGGTATGCCGTCGCCGCTGACGCGCTGGTTCTGCAGCGTCTTGACGGCGCGGCCCTGCCGCTCTGCAACCTGCAGTTCGGTCAGAAGACGGTCGTCGTGGTTGGTCGTAGTACTCGGTTGCGGCTCGGCGCAGGGCGTCTTGCTCGTCGTCATCGAAAGCTCCTCGCGTATGACGACGAGCCTTTACGGAGCGGATCACGCGGAGCTGCAGTTGCCACCTATCGGCAGCTTGGGCCCTTGATAATTGCGATTCCGGGATTATGTCTGTTTAACAGATAGGGACCGTCATGGCTAAGGAGCATATTTCCGGCAAGTGCGATGTCATCAAACCAGGGCCTGACATGCCTTACGAGTTGGCGTTTGACGGAGCGCGAGCAGCCAGAAGCGACGAACAAAAGCGGCGCTATGGGATCGTTAATGGTGAGGTCAACGACGCCGATTGGCTCAAAAGGAGATGCCGACGAGCGCGTCAACTTAGCCGCAAACAGTTGGTTCAGTCGGTTGCTGACGCCTACGCCGCATACTGTCTAGTCACGATTGATCCTTCCCTGACAAGTATGGTCCTGGCGGTCGCAAAACATGAGAGAGTCAAACGGAACTCGCGCACAACGATTCTTCGCCTTTTGGTGGAACTCCACGTTTCATATGGTGAAGGCGGCACCGAACCCGAAGACGTCGCTCGTGCTCAGAACAACTACTCTCGCGATGAGAAAGCTATTGAGCACCTGATCGCACGGAATATCCCGCCCTGTGGCGTTGTCGCACTGTCTCAAGAGAAAAATGAAGGGCTAGACAAGTGGTTTAGAGGCGAGCGTCCCAAAAAACGAGTAACAAAGTCATGCAAGAGCGCAAAATCTCCGTATGATGATGTCATGAAAGAGATCACTAACAGGGTGCCTGGTGACTATAAAGTAACTTGGGCTACCCCGAGTGGAAAGAAGTTTACCATTGTTGTTGATGAGAAGATCGCAGAAGCGGCTTCTCCGATGATTGCCATACTTATCAATAGTCAGAAGCTCAAGAAGAAAAAGTCTGAGGGGTTTATTTCTTATTTAAAGCCGCAGAGATCTCCGCGCCAATGAGGTTCGTCGCTCGCCGTAACGGGTCTGCGTCAAGGTGGGCGTAACGGGCAGTGGTCTGCGGGTTGGCGTGCCCGAGTAGCTTGCCGACGATCGGCAGGCCCAGCCCGGCGCCGGCCCCGAGCGACGCGAAGGTATGGCGTAGGTCGTGCAGTCGGACGTCGTTGAGGCCGGCGTGGCGCCGCACCGCCGCCCAGGGCCGCTTCAGGTCGGATCGGGCCTGACCCGGGCGGTTCCCCTGGATGACGGGGTCGGTCGGCTCCGCCCCGCTCTCCCGCAGCGCGGCCGCGTGCAGCTCCCGGACGATCAGCATAGC
>CAXUMV010000162.1:0-1547 GCA_964252065.1 uncultured Lichenihabitans sp. | reverse complement strand
AGCATAGCGGCGGCGCTCAGCACGATCGTCTTGCGTCCGCTCTTCGAGTCGGGGAGGAGGAGCAGGCCGCGCTCGAGGTCGACCTCCGGCCATCGCAGCTTCAGGACCTCCTGCACTCGCGCGCCGCTCAGCAGCAGCAGCCGGATCGCGGCCGCAGCGTAGCGGTCAAGCGGCACGCGTTGCTCGGCCGCGCTCTTCGCGATGTGCTTGGCCTTTGGCTGGTCGCGGTCGAACACCCAGGGCAGCCCCTCGCGCTCGCCGACCTCGAGCGCATGGCCGAGGCGGCGCAGCTCGTCGGTCGACAGGTAGCGCTCGCGCCCGTCCTCCCGGTACTTTTCGATTCCCCGGCTCGGGTTGAGGCCGGCCGGCACCACCTCGGCCTTGGAGGCGAAAGCATACATGCTGCCGATGACGGCGATCAGCCGGTTGGCGTTGTGGGGCGTCTCGCGCATCGCGAGGTGCAGCCGACCGACGTCGCCCCGGGTGACGGCTTCGGCCTTCTTGGCCCCGAGCGCCGGCACCGCGTGCTTGCGCAGCAGGATCTCGTAGCCGACCGCCGTGCGCGCCTTGCGCTTGGCCGCGACGTGCTCCTTGAGGAAAAGGTCGCACAGCTCGGTGAAGGTGGGGGCCTGCCGCAGGCGGGCGTGCTCGTCGCGGCTGACCTGCCGGCGGGCGGCGGGGTCCTCGCCCTGCGCGACCGCGCCCAAGATCGCTTTGGCGGCGCTGCGGGCCTGCTCGGGCGTCAGGTCGCCGTGACGCCCGAGCTTGACGAAGCGGCGCGGGCCGGCGCGGCCCGTGTCCTTGACCCGATAGCGCACGATGTAGGTGCGGGTGCCGCTGGCCTCGACCTGCAGCCCGAAGCCCTTGAGCTCGCCGTCCCAGAGGTAATGTCGGCCGCGCCCAGGGTCGACAGTGTCGACCACCTTCTTGGTAATGCGCGAGGTGCCCGCCTTTGCCACGACCTGCTCCGATTGCTGTCCACCTGCTGTCCACGAAAGCGGGAGCTGGCGGGAACAGGCGTGGGACGACAGGCAATGTAACATCACTGAAAACAATAAGGTAGAGGATTACGAGGAAGTTTAGGGTAGGTCAGGGAAGTCTAAAACTATGACTTCGAATCTGAGGGTCGGGGGTTCGAATCCCTCCGGGCGCGCCAGTCAACTTGTTTAGATATTCGGTCTCGAAATACGGTGCGACGGATCGACTCTGAAGCGAGCGGATTGGTCTACCCAAGTTTTGCAGATGAAGTTGTTGGTTAGGCCGCGGAGCGTCTTGAGTCGTCGGACGAAGTTATAAGCAGATCCGAAAGGCTCCGCGCACATCACGACGAAATAGATGAGACCCATTGTGACGAGCGTGAGGGCACGCCGGGAACGCCGTCCTTGGGGAAAAAGCCCATGAGCCAGACGGCCAGCGCGCCCGCAGACAAAGGCCCTCGCCCTCTCGGCCTCACTCCTCCTTCAGGCCATACTCCGGCAGGCCCTGCTCGGCGCCGTAGTAGCGATAGGGCAGGAACTTGCCGCTCATCGCGATCGCCACGCGGTCGC
>CAXUMV010000161.1:3822-7916 GCA_964252065.1 uncultured Lichenihabitans sp. | reverse complement strand
TTGACGAAGAAGGAGGGGGTCTTCTCGGCGTTGAAGGGCGAGAGGCCGCGCCACTCGCGCCCCGCCTTCCGGAGCTTGACCCGGCGCCCGACGACATCGGAGACCGGCAGCCGCGCCCTGATCTCGTCCAAGAATGTCGGGGTGAAGCGCATGGCCTATGTTATCAGCCCGGGGGTCGCCGGGCGAGCACGGCAGGCCGTCCGCGCACAGAACTCTCCGGCTTTGCCTGGAGCGGCGCCCTGACCCGGTGCCGTCATCGCGAGGAAGCGTGGCGATCCACCGGTCCACACGACCCCGGGATTGCCACGGCGCCTCGCGAAGACGGACCAGTCGGGGTCGTCGTTTTCGACCGGACATCAGCATCAGGACCACGATGGACGAGCCTGCCGCGCGCCACCCCGACCGTCCGGCCGCCGGCCTGCCCGGGGAGCCGCTGATCGACGCGGACCGCGCCGACCCGCCTCCGCCGGCAAGGCCCGGCTCGCGCCTCCTGCTCGGCACGAGCCTCGTCCTGATCGCCCTGAACCTGCGTCCGGTCTTCTCCAGCGTCTCGGCTCTGCTGCCGGAGATCATGCACGCGACCGGGGTGCAGCCCGGCGCCGCGAGCCTGATGACCACGCTGCCGGTCTTGTGCCTCGGCGTCTTCGCGCCCCTCGCGCCGATCCTCGCCGCCCGGTTCGGGGCGGAGCGGACGATCCTGGGCCTGCTCGCGCTGCTGGCCGCCGGCACCGCGCTCCGCGGCGTCGGCACCCTGCCGGCCCTGCTCGGCGGCGCGACGCTCGCGGGCGCCGCCATCGCGGTCGGAAACGTGCTGCTGCCCGGCCTCGTCAAGCGCGACTTTCCCGACCGGCTCGCGCTGATGACCGGCCTGTTCACCATGGCGCTCAGCGCAGGCGCGGCCGCCGCGGCGGGCCTCACGGTGCCGCTGCGCACCTGGCTCGGCGGCTCGTGGCCGCTCGCCCTGGCCGCCTGGGCCGTGCCGGTGGGGGTGGCCGCCGGCCTGTGGGCGTGGGTCGGCCGGGGCGGCGATGCGGGCCGGCGCTCGGCGGCCTTTGCCGGCGGCACGACCGCGCTGCGGCGCAGCCCGGTCGCTTGGCAGGTCACCCTGTTCATGGGCCTGCAATCGGCGATGGCCTACAGCGTGTTCGGCTATCTGGCGCCGATCCTGCGGGAACGCGGGCTGCCGGCCGCGACCGCGGGGCTCGTCGCGTCCTGGTCGATCGTCGTGCAATGCGCAGCCTGCCTCATCGCTCCCATCATCGCCCTGCGCGGGCGCGACCAGCGGCTCGTTAACGTCGGTTTCTTCGGTGTCGCGGTCGCGGGCTTCGGCGCCTGCGTCTTCGCCCCCCTCGGATGGGTGTTCCTGTCGGCGACCGTGCAGGGGTTCGGGCAGGGCGCCCTCATCGCGCTCGCCATGACGGCGATCGTCCTGCGCTCGCATGACGCCCGGACCGCCGCCGCCTTGTCCGGCATGGCGCAAAGCATCGGCTACACGGGGTGCTGCGCGGGGCGACCGGCTCCTACGGGGCCGGCGTCGCCCTGTTCGCCGCGTTCGGGGCCCTCGGGGCGGCCTGCGCCTATGGGGCCGGGCGCCCGCGGCAGATCGGCGCCCCCGGGTTTTCGTCGCCGCCCTGACACCTTCGCCTGCGTCACGCGTTCGCAGGATCATGCGCTTGCCCGCCTGCGGTCCTCACCCTAGAACAGAACTAGAACATCAAGGATGGGCATGAGCCGGCTGACGCTGAACGACAAGCTCGCGGTGCTGGCGGACGCCGCGAAATACGATGCGTCCTGCGCCTCGAGCGGGTCGCAGAAGCGCTCCTCGAAGGGCCAGGCGAGCGGGATCGGATCGATCACGGGCTCGGGCATCTGCCATTCCTATGCGCCGGACGGGCGCTGCATCTCCCTGCTCAAGCTGCTGCTGACCAACCACTGCGTCTACGACTGCCTCTACTGCATCAACCGCGTGTCGAGCGACGTGCGGCGGGCGCGGTTCACACCCGAGGAGGTCGTGCAGATCACGCTCGACTTCTACCGGCGTAACCTGATCGAGGGGCTGTTCCTGTCCTCCGGCATCATCCGCTCGCCGGACTACACGATGGAGCAGATCGTGCGGGTTGCCGACCTGCTGCGCAACGCGCACGGGTTCCGCGGCTACATCCACCTCAAGACCATTCCCGATGCCGACCCCGCGCTGATCGAACGGGCGGGGCTCCTGGCGGACCGTTTGTCGATCAACGTCGAGCTGCCGCGCGAGGACAGCCTGCGCCGGCTCGCGCCGCAGAAGGAGGCGGGATCCATCCGCAAGGCCATGGGCGGGCTGCGGCTGCGCCTCGAGGAGGCGGGTGCCGAAAAGCGCAAGACGCGCCATGCGCCGCGCTTCGCGCCGGCCGGCCAGAGCACGCAGATGATCGTCGGAGCGGACGACGCCAAGGACACGGACGTCGTGCGCTCGAGCGTGGCGCTCTACAGCGGCTATCGCCTGAAACGCGTCTACTACTCCGCCTACAGCCCCATTCCGGGCTCGAGCCGGTCGCTGCCCGCCAGCACGCCGCCCCTGATGCGCGAGCACCGGCTCTACCAGGCCGACTGGCTTTACCGCTTCTACGACTTCTCGCTCGAGGACATCCTGGCCGCGACCGACGGCGGCATGCTCGACCTTGCCATCGACCCCAAGCTCGCCTGGGCGCTGAAGCACCGCGAGCGATTCCCCGTCGACCTCAACAGCGCGCCCCGCGAAGCGCTGCTGCGCGTCCCGGGCCTCGGGGTCAAGAGCGTCAACCACATCCTGCGCCTGCGCCGGTTCGGCGCGCTCGATCTCGGGGACGTCGGCAAGCTGACCCGCTCGCTGAAAACCCTGCAGCCTTTCGTGGTCGCGCGCGGCTGGCAGCCGGGGGCGGCGCTGGACAGCGCGCGCCTGCCGGCCGCCATGCGCCCCGCGGACGCGCAGTTGAGGCTGTTTTGAGCGTTCTCGTCGAGCTCGACGGACCGGCGGATTTCGCCGGCTGGCGCCTGGCCGCGCGCAGGCTCGCGCAGAGCCGGGTGCCGGTCGCCGAGGTGCTGTGGCGTTTTGAGGGAAGCGCCGGCGACCTGTTCGGCGCCGAGCCCCTGGCGGCGCTTCCGGCGACCGAGGATGCCCGGACCCTGATGGTGCCCCGCCGCTTCGTCGAGCTGGCCGAGCTCGGGGTGTGCCACAGCGACCCCGAGCGCTTCACGCTGCTCTACCGCCTGCTCCTGCGCATGCAGAACGAGACGCGGCTGATCGAGCAGACCACGGACGACGACGTGTTTCGCCTCGAGTCCATGGCGAAGTCGGTGCGCCGCGACCGGCACAAGATGACCGCCTTCGTCCGCTTCAAAGAGGTCGAGACTGAGGACGGCAAGGCCATGGTCGCCTGGTTTGAGCCCGAGCACCACATCCTGGCGCTGACCGCGCCCTTCTTCGCCGAGCGCTTTTCGACCATGCGATGGTCGATCGTCACGCCCGAGGCGAGCGTCGCGTGGGACGGCAAGGCCTTGGCCCTCGGCCCTGGCGGGACCCGGGCCGAGGTGCCGGGCGACGAGGCGGGCGACGATTTGTGGCGGACCTACTACGCCAACATCTTCAATCCCGCGCGGCTCAAGATCGACGCCATGAAGCGCGAGATGCCGGTCAAATACTGGAAGAACCTGCCCGAGGCGGAGCTGATCACCCCGCTGATCCGTTCCGCCCAAGCCAAGGAGGCCGCCATGATCAAGACGCCGCAGGACAGCGTGCCCAAGCGGGCCACGATCATCGCGCGCCGGCAGGAGGAGCAGGCCATCCCCGCCGCGGCCGTCGGGCACAACGATGCGCTGGGCGCCCTGCGGGACGAGGCGAAGAGCTGCCAGCGTTGCCCGCTTTACCTGCCCGCCACCCAGACGGTGTTCGGCGAGGGCCTGCCGAGCGCCGACCTCGTCTTCGTCGGCGAGCAGCCCGGCGACAAGGAGGATCTCCTGGGCAAGCCGTTCATCGGGCCGGCGGGCGCGATGTTCGACAAGGCGCTGGGGGAGGCCGGCATCGACCGCACGCGGGCCTATGTCACCAATGCGGTCAAGCACTTCAAGTTCGAGCC
>CAXUMV010000161.1:0-3812 GCA_964252065.1 uncultured Lichenihabitans sp. | reverse complement strand
CTGCCGCTGGTGGATCGAGCAGGAGCTCGGCGTGCTGCGCCCGAAGCTGACGGTGGCGCTCGGCGCGACGGCCATCCGCAGCCTGACGGGCAAGAGCGCGTCCGTGCTGAGCGTGCGCGGGCAGGTGCTCGCCTCGAAGTTCGCGGGCCCGGTCTTCGTGACCGTGCATCCCTCCTTCCTGCTGCGGCTGCCCGACGAGGCGAGCCAGCGGACCGAATATGCCCGCTTCGTCGCCGACCTCACGGCCGCCCGGGACATCGCGGCCGAGGCGGCGGGCGCATGATCGCCGCCTTGGACGAGCGGGCGCGCGCGGGGTAGGACGGCGCTGCACATCCCCTGCCGGCCGGAGATCGGACCCATGCGCGAACAGCTCTCGACCATGCTCAAGACCGCGATGAAGGCGGGCGACAAGCGGCGGGTCGCGACCGTCCGCCTGATCCAGTCAGCCCTCAAGGACAAGGACATCGAGCTCAGGCCCGCGGGCAAGACCGTGACGGACGAGGACATCGCCGCGGTGCTGCGCAAGATGGTCAAGCAGCGCCAGGACTCCATCGCGATCTACGATGGGGCCGGCCGCGCCGACCTGGCCGATGCCGAGCGGGAGGAACTCGCCATCATCGGCGAGTTCCTGCCGGCGGAGCTCGACGAGGCCGCGGTCCGGACCGCGATCGCCGAGGCCATCGCGGAGACGGGCGCCACGGGCCCCAAGGACATGGGCAAGGTCATCGCCGCCATGAAGGCGAGGCACGCCGGCCGCATCGATTTTGGCAAGGTGAGCGCGCTGGTCAAGACGACCCTGGCCGGAGCCTAGCGCCGGGGATGGTCGAGGGACATCCGGCCGCCGCCGTCGCGCCTGTCATCGTGGCGATCCCGGCCAAGAACGAAGCCGAACGGATCGGGGACTGCCTTGCCGCCCTCGCGCTGCAGCGGGACGGAGGCGGCAGGCCGTTGCCGGCCGGCACCTTCTCGGTGCTCGTCTATGCCAACGACTGTACGGACGACACCGCCGGGGAGGCGCGCCGCTGCGACGCCGTCTCGCCGCACCCCATCGAGGTCGTCTGCGAGACGGCGCCCCCCGGACAGGGCAATGCCGGCCGGGCGCGCCGGCGGGCGATGGATCACGCCGCCGATCGCCTCGAGGCCGCCGGGCAGCGCCGGGGCGTCCTGCTCACGACCGATGCCGACAGCTGCGTCGCGCTCGACTGGGTGTCGGCCACCCTCCAGGCTCTGGCGGGGGGCGTCGACGCCGTCGCGGGCTACGTCGATGGCCAGCCCTCCGAGCTGCTCGGGCTCGGCGCCGCCTTCCTGCGGCGCGGCCGCCTCGAAGACGACTATCTCGGCTGCGCGGCCGAGATCGATGCCCTCTGCGATCCCCGGCCCCACAATCCATGGCCGACCCACCGGGTCTCCTCCGGGGCGAGCCTCGCGGTGACGCTGGCCGCCTACCGGGCGGTCGGCGGCCTGCCGGCCGTCCCGCTCGGCGAGGACATCGCCTTCACCCGGGCGCTGGAGCGGCACGGCTTCAAGGTCCGGCACGCCATGGACGTGGTCGTCTCGACCTCCTGCCGTTTCGACGGCCGGGCCACCGGCGGGGCGGCCGATACCATGCGCGAGCGCCATGTCGACCCCGATGCCGGCTGCGACGAGGGCATTGAGCCCGCCGCGCTGATGCTGCGGCGCGCCATCGCCAAGGGGCGGCTGCGGCGCCTGCCCGCCGACGCGCCGCTCACGCCCGCCCTCGCGGCCAGGCTCGGCGTGACGGCGCACTCACTGGCGGACCTCCGCCGCGCCACTCGGGACCTCGCATTCCTGGATCGTTGGGAGGCCATCGAGCGGGCAAGCCCAGCCCTCGCCCGCGGGGCCCGGCTGCGGCCGTCCGACCTTCCGGCCGAGATCGCCCGCGCCGTGCGGATCCTCCGGCGCTTGCGTGCTCTGTCGCCGCCCCGCTAGCGCCTACGCCCCCGGACCGCGCAACAGGCGGTCGAGCCGGTAGACGTCGTCGTGTATCGTCGCGTGCCGGTAGGCGTTTGCCTTGGCGGCGCTCACGAAGGCCTCGGTGGCCTCGGTGCCCGTCAGGGGATAGTCGGTCTCGCCGAGCCAGTGGCACAGCACGATCTCGCCTCCCTCGGGCTGGGCCGCAAAGCACGCGTCCGCCACGGCCCGCAGGTCGCCCGTCGTCATGTAGTAGAGCACTTCCGACAGCACGATGAGCGCGAAGCGGCCCGGCGGGAAGCCGGCCGGCACGACGCGCTGCTCTAGGATCACGTTGGGGCAGTCGGCACAGGTCGCGCGCGCGCTCGCAAGCGCGACCCCCGAGCCGTCGATGGCGAGCAGCCGATCGCAGCGGCCCGCCAGCGCCCGGGTGAACACGCCGATCGAGCAGCCGACCTCCAGAGCGTCCGGGTAGCGCGGACGCGCGAGGGCTTTGAGCGTGCCCGCATATTTGTCCCGCTCATAGGCGCTCGACCGGAACCCCCAGGGGTCGGGGGCCGCGGCGTACATCGCGTCGAACAGCTGCGGCGGCATGGTCTCGGACCGCCGGCTCATCGGGGCAACGCGAACACGAACTCGTGCGGCTCCAGGAACGGGGCCAGCAGGGCCGGGGTGAAGCGGAACCCTTTGGGGTCGTCGCCGATCAGGTCCGTCATCTGCGAGGCGTGGGCCGCGATGGCGCGCTGCTTCCGGTCCAGCCAGGGTGCGATGTCGAGGCGGAAGCCCTCCGGCGCGGGCGCTTCGAGCGAGGTCGCGGGATCGAGATGGCGGCCCCAGATCGGATAGGACCAGACCGCAAGCCCCGGCCGGCGCCCGCGGACGGCCCGCGCCATCGCGTCGGCCGCCTCGTGGTCGCAATGGGGATCGTGACCCCAGGTGACGAGGAGCAGAGGCGCGCCCGCTTCCTCCACGATCGAGCCGACGAGCGCGACCGCGGCGTCGAAGTCGGGCCCCGACGACGGCACGGCCGCGTCGGGCAGGTCGAGATGGGTGAGATCCGCCGGCGGAACACCGAGGATCGCCGCGGCCTCCCGGGCTTCCTTCTTGCGGATCGCCGCGAGCCTGCTCGGCGGGGTGGCGGCCGAGCCCGGGTGAGACGCCGCCCCGTCGGTCAGCACGACGATCTTCACGGGGCCGCCCTCGGCGCGGGTGGCGGCGATCAGGCCGCCCAGCCCCAGCGATTCGTCGTCGGGGTGCGGCGACAGGACGACGATGGGCGCGCCGCCCGTGAAGGCGGCGGGCGTCGTCACCGGCATGCGATGCATCGCGTCGAGGAAATCACCAGCCCTCAAAGCGGGCTCCACAGATCGCCGGTCGCGCGGGGCGAGGCGAGGACGGCGCGTCCGGCATCCGCCATGGCGAGGTCCGGCACGGGCTGGCGCAGGTAGGTGGACAGATCGCGCGAGACGCGCTCGATCGGGTGCGGGCGCATGAAGGCCGCAAGGCCCACCCCCCGATGCACGGCTTCCAGCACGTCGAGCGCCGCCCGTTCGGTGACCATGCGGGTCATGTTGACAAAAGCGACGGTGTCCTCGGCCTCCTGCGTCTCGTCCGCGAGCCGCCGGGCCGCCTCCCTGATCCAGAACCCGGCCGATCCGACCGCGGCCGCGCAGACGGCGATCCGCTGGATCTGGTAGGGGTCGCGGTCCCGCCCGCGCGCGACCAGATGCGCCCGCATGAGGTCGACGAGCTGCTCCGCCGCGCCGAGGTGAACGGCGCAGAACCGCCACGCCCCGCCCGAGAAGAACGGCTGGCGCATGACGTCGCCGGGCTGCCCGATCATGGCCTCGTCGGGCAGCGTGAGGCCATCGAGATCGACC
>CAXUMV010000160.1:0-7916 GCA_964252065.1 uncultured Lichenihabitans sp. | reverse complement strand
GGCGTGCTGCTGCTCGGGCTCTACGGGCGCCACGCGGCCCGGACCGCCTACCCCATCCTCGACCTCAGGCTGCTGGCGATCCCGACCTTCGCGGCCAGCCTTGCGGGCGGCTTCCTGTTCCGGCTCGGGGTCGGGGCCATGCCGTTCCTGCTGCCCCTGATGCTGCAGATCGGCTTCGGCCTGACGCCCTTCCAGTCGGGCTGCCTCACCTTCGCGGCCGCGGCCGGCGCCTTCCTGATGAAGGCGACCGCGCAACCCATCCTGCGCCGCTTCGGCTTCCGGCGGGTGCTGATCGTGAATGCGCTGCTCAGCGCGGCGTTCCTGGCGAGCTACGGGGCCTTCACGCTGGAGACGCCGTGGTGGGTGATGTTCGCCCTGCTGCTGGGGGGCGGCTTCTTCCGCTCGCTGGAGTTCACCAGCATCAACGCCATCGCCTATGCCGACATCGACCCCGGGGCGATGAGCCAGGCGACGAGCTTCGCCTCCGTGATGCAGCAGCTGTCGCTCTCGGCGGGGGTCGCGACCGGCGCCTTCGCGATCGAAGCCTCGCGGCTCGGCCACGGCGATGTGGGCCTGCGGGCGCAGGATTTCGGGGTGGCGTTCGTGGTCGTGGCCGTGATCTCGGGGGCCGCGGCGCTGGTCTTCGCCCGCCTCGCGCCGGGCGCCGCCCAGGCGCTCACCGCCCGCCAGGCTCCCGCGCCCGCCATCGCGGTGGGCACCACGCCCTCCGGACGGGACGTGTAGCGGCCGTCCCACGCCCAATGAGATGTGGCGATCCCGCCGCGCGCGGCCATTGACCCTCGCGGGAATGGACGTCATGGGGCTTGATGGGCCGCGTCCGCCGGCCTGGACCGTCCGGACACGTCGGTTCGAGCGCGCGAGGAGACCAGAATGGTTCGGTTCTGCACGGCAACCCTGCTGGCGATACTCTCGGCCGGCGCAGCGCAGGCGCAAGCCCCCAGCGCCGACTGCGCCCGCTTCAAGCACATGAGCGACGGGCGCTGGATGTCGACCGTCGACGCCAAGATCGGCAACACCAAGGAGTTCAAGGAGCTCAAGCCCGGCATCCCGATTCCCCGGACGATGACGATCGTCGGCCTCAACGTGTCCGACACCCTCGACCAGCTCTGCGGGGCCAAGTAGGCGGCCCGGGGCCGGCCTACGCCCGCCTGCGTCTCGACCACCATTTGCCCAAGGCGACGAGCGTCCAGACGCCCTCGACGAGGCCGAACGGCCAGGCGCCCTGCAGGAACCCGTAGCTCGACCCCAGGGCGCACGAGCCGGCAAAGGCCAGGGTGAACCATGCGCTGCGGGCTTCGAGCGCATAGGTCACGAGCATCGCCGTGACGGCGAAGAGGCCGAAGTTGGTCAGCGCATCGAACATAGCGGAGGACGTCCGGTTCAGGCGCCGGGCGACGTGGCGAGCGCGCCGGGGCTCGAACCCGGGACCCTCTGGCGCGGCGTCGTTCTATAGGACCTTCCCTGCCCGACCCGCAACCTCTGTCGTGTCCTCTACGCCGTTGATCCTGCTCGGCCTCCGCTGCCCTGCACCCCCCTCTGTTCCCGATCGCTCCCGCGTCCGTGGACCGCAAACGGAGCAGGTCGTGGCTCGCCGGCCTGGTGGCCGATGCTCGCTTGACGCGATCCTCCAGCGCATTCCCGTGACATCGTCGAGCGCCGCGACACTCTGCGGCAGCAAAGCCCGACGATGGCGGGCGACCATTCTTGGCTGTGCGCGATTCCTAGAGGCGCATGCGGGGTCGGCCGGCTTTAGCGCGACAACGACGGTCAGCATGAACAACGACGGTCAGCATGAACCAAGCCATCGGTCTCGACGCTTTCAATTTCACCCTGGCGGGCGCGCGCGAGGGCTTCGGCCCTTTCCTCGGCGTCTACCTTCAGCACCAGGGTTTCGACCCCGCACGGACGGGCTTTGCCATGAGCCTTGCGGGGCTGGCCGGCATCGCCGCGACGGCGCCGCTCGGGGCGCTGATCGATCGGATCACGGCCAAGCGCGCGGCCGTCGTTTTTGCTGTCGTGTGCATCGCGGTCGGCGCAGGCCTGATCGTCGCCACCAAGCAGCTTTGGATCGTGGCGGCCGGGCAGGTCTTCATCGGCATCGCCGACAGCAGCTTGGCGCCCCTGGTCGCGGCCCTGACGCTCGGCCTCGTGGGCCGGGAACGCTACGCCGACCGGGTCGCACGCAACGAAGCGTTCAATCACGCCGGGAACGCCGTCAATGCGACCCTCGCGGCTCTTCTCGGCTACTTCCTCGGGCTCGGCTATGTCGCGGTGGCGATCGGGCTCATGGCGCTCGCGACCGGTGCCGTCATGCTCGGCGTGGATCCGAAGCGCATCGACCATGAGGCCGCCCGCGGCGGCAAGGCCGGAGACGAGTCGACCTGGTCCGTGCTCTGGGGCAGCAGGCCGCTGCTTTTGCTTGCCGGAACCGTCTTCGCCTTCCAGACCGCCAACGGGGCCATGCTTCCCTTCATCGCCCAGGCGCTCACCGCCCAGGGTCACGACCCAAGCATCACGACGGGCGCGATGACGGTGACGGCGCAGGTCTCGATGATCGGAGCGGCGCTGGCCGTTCCGCGCGTGTCGCGATGGGTCGGGCAGCCCACGGTGCTGGGGGCGGCCCTGCTGCTGGTGATCGTGCGCGCCGGGCTCGCGGCCTGGAGTGCCTCATGGTGGAGCGTCGCCGCGGTCCAGCTGATGGAGGGCCTGTCCATGGGCCTCGCCGGGGTCGCGATCCCGGCCCTGGTGGCCGACATCATGGACGACACGGGCCATGCTGGCGGAGGGCTCGGCGGCGTCATGATGGCCTACGGGGCGGGCGCGGCGCTGAGCCCGGCGCTCGCCGGCATGGTGGCGCAGGCGTTCGGCTTTCCGGCGGCCTTCGTCGCGCTCGGCGCCGTCGCGGCGGCCGGCCTGGGCCTCTGGATTGTCGGCCTGCGAGCGCAGGGCAGCGCACGCGAAGAGGGGCCGCGGGGAACGCCGTCCCCCAACGAGGCCGCCTAAGCGATGGACCGCGCTCGCGAGGCCGCCGAGCGACCCGTCTCCACCAACCCGCTCGCCGGCTTCCTGCTTCTCTACGGCGCGCTGTATGCCGCCTACGGGACGGAGTCGGCCTACATGCCGGCCTTCCTCCGTAGCCACGGCCTGCCGCTCGAACGGATCGGCCTGGTCCTCGCGGCGGGGACCGTCGTCCGCATCGTGGCGGGACCGGCCGCCGGTCGTCTGGCCGACCACCTGGGCGCGCGGAAGCAGGTCCTCACCGCGGCCGCCGGTTTTTCCGGGCTCATCGGTTGGGCCTACACCCTGGCGTTCGGTCTCATGCCGCTGCTTGCTGTCAGCATGGCGCACGCGGCCGCGACGGCTTCCCTTGCCCCGTTGTCCGATGCGCTGTCCGTCGCGGCGTCCAGGGGCGGACGCGTGTTCCAGTACGGCTGGGTGCGCGGCACCGGCTCGGCGGCCTTCGTCTGCGGGACCCTGCTGTCCGGACAGCTGGTCGACCCCTTCGGGCTGTCCTGCATCATCGCGACGAGCAGCGTGCTCTTCCTCGTCATGGCCGTTTGCGCGACGCAGGTCCGTTCGCGGGTCGAGGCGCGTGAGTCGGTGGATATCACCGAGGCGGGAGCGTTCGGCGCGCTGTGCTCCATCCCGGTCTACCGCCGCCTGATCGTCATCGTCGTCCTGGTGATTGGAAGCCACGCGCTCAACGATGCCTTCGCCGTGATCAACTGGCGCGAGGCCGGCTATGGAAGCGCGGCCATCAGCCTCCTGTGGTCCGAGTCCGTCGTGGCCGAAGTCGCCGTCTTCTTCCTCCTGGGCCCGTGGCTGATCGCGCGCCTCGGTGCACCCGGCGCCTCGGCGCTGTCGGCCGGTGCCGGTGTTCTCCGTTGGACCGTCATGGGAACGACGACCTGGCTGCCCGCTCTGGTTGCTGTCCAGGCCCTGCATGGCCTGACCTTCGCCCTCATGCACCTGGCCGCCATGGGCATCATCGCGCGCGCCGTTCCGGCTCGGCTCTCCGCCACCGCGCAGACCGTCTATGGCACCTTCGCGCTCGGCATCGCCTCCGCGGTCATGACCTTCGCGTCGGGTTACCTTTACGGGTGGCTCGGCATGCGCGCGTTCTGGGCGATGGCCGCGCTCTGCGCTCTCGCGGTCCCGCTGGTCGGGGGCATCGCAAGCTCCCCGCCGAGCCGCGATGCCGGGCTGGACACGCAGAGCTGACCGCGCCCGTCGATCGCCTCACGCACAAGCGTTCAGACCTGGACGACGCCCACTCGTGTCTTTGTGTGGCTGCGGCGCGTCCGATGGGCCGGCCGCTCAGCTTGCGGCCGAGAGGTCCCGCATGATGGCGGGCACTTCGGCCGCAAGGTCGCGCGCGAGGTAGCCCAGCGGCCCAAGCCGTTCGCCGAGGATACGACCGGCTTCGCCATGCAGGAGCACGCCCCAAAGCGCCGCCTGGGCGGGCTCGGCGCCGCGCGCCAAAAGCCCGGCGATCAGGCCAGCCAGGACGTCGCCGGACCCCGACGTCGCGAGGCCGACGCCGCCGCCCTTGAACAGCCAGGCCGTCCCGTCCGGGCCTACGATGTGCGATTGCGAGCCCTTCATCACCACGACGGCCTCGAGCAGATCGGCAGCCGCCCGGGCGGCGCCGAGCGGATCACCTTCGATCTCGTCGCGGCTCTTCTCCAGCAATTGCGCCATCTCTCCCGCATGGGGTGTGATGACCAGGCGCCCCTTGAGGCGGCGGACCGCCTCCGCATGGGGACGAAGATCGCACAGCGATGCCGCGTCCAGCACGAAAGCGGCGGTCGAAGCGGTCCCACAGAGCGCCGCCGTCAAGGCCGTCGTCTGTTCGCCCTCCGTCATGCCGGGACCGATGACGATGGCGTCTGCCTTCGTCGCGCAGGCTGCCATTCGATCCTTCGCCACGTGGTGATCGACGCCGCCGTCCGGGGTCTCGGCAAGCCCGAGGACCATCGCTTCGGGGACGGCGATCGCGATGTGCAGGGCCGCGCTTCTGACGGTCGCGACCTGGAGCTTGCCGGCCCCGGCGCGAAGGGTCGCCGTCGCGGTCAGCACCGCTGCCCCCGGGATCTCCACGGAGCCTGCGATGACCAGCACGCTGCCCCGCGCGTCCTTGCTGCCCGCCTCGGGCTGCGGCAGCGGCATGGTGCGAAGCAGATCGGCCGTGAGTTCGACGGGCGTCATCGGGCCGCCACGTTGGCGTCGGGTTCGGACGTCACCGGCTTCCCCTCGCGCTCGACATGGGCCACGACGTTGTATCGGACGAGGAGCGGGTTGCCGCTCGCGGCCTGGTCCGGATCGAACGCATATTCCGTGATCGAACAATTGGCCACGTCGCCCGCGGCATCGATGTCGAGGATCTGCTGCTCGGTCATGTTCTCGATGAGGTAGCGCAGGCATAGCACCACGACCTGGTGCCCCACGATGAGCACCCGCCGGCCGGCGTGATGCATGGAGATCGTATCGAGGGCGCTGCGCAGCCGCAGGATGACGTCGCACCAGCTCTCGCCCGCCGGCGGCCTGTGGTAGAACTTGCCCAGGATGCGCCTGAACTCCGCCTGGTCGGGGTAGTGCTTCTCGATGCCTTGCCGGGTCAGCCGGTCGAGGACGCCGAACTCCTTCTCGCGCAGGCGTTCATCCACGTTGAAGGTCAGCGTCTCGGGAAACCCGCCCTCGCCCTGCATCAGCCTGGCGGTTCCCACGGCGCGGGCGTAAGGCGAGGTGAAGACCACCTCGGGCCTCTCGGCGGCCGGAAGGTCGGCGAACCATCGCCCGACCGCCTGGGCCTGTTCCTCGCCCAGCTTGCTCAAGGGGACATCGACGTCGCGCTCGGCGATGTCGATGTGCGTCGCGCCGGCGGACATCGCCGCATCCCGGGCCACGTTGCCGGCACTCTCGCCATGGCGAACGATCCAGATGTGGTTTGGCCAGCGTTGTTGCATCGAACACCTTCGGTCGGGGCCAAGCGGCAACGTTCCGCCCCCTTAAGAGTTCAGCAGCGCCACGCCCCCTCTCATCGCGGTGTCACTCCGCCCGCGCCCGACGTCTCCCCGGCCAATTCGGCTTGGGCCGTGGCGTCGCCGTTGGCCACGGCCTTGCGGAACCACGCCGTGGCGGCATCCTGGTCCTCCGGGACCCCGTTGCCGGTCTTGAGGTGGAGGCCGAGGCGATGCTGGGCGACGCCGTCGTTCTGCGCGGCCGCCTTCTGCAGCCAGAGCACGGCCTCATGCGGGTCGACCGCCAACCCGTTCTGGCCTTTATCGAAGGCTTCGCCGACCAGCCGCTGCGAGAAGGCGTCGCCGTGCTCGGCCGCGTCCCGGATCAGCGGCATGCCGCCGATGGGGTCGGCCGGCTCGCCCCAGCCGCGCAGCTTCATCAGCCCGAGCTCCCGCCGGGCCACCGGCGTCGTCGGCGCCGCCCGCTCGAACAGCTTGCGAGCCGCGTCGTAGTCGGTCGGCACGCCGAACTGCTGGCTGACCAGAAGCAGCAGCCCGAGATTGCCGGCCGCCGCATCGGAGCCGGCATCGGAGGCCTTGCGGTACCACGCCACGGCTTTGGCGTAGTCGGGCGGCAGGTATTTCAGCTTGGGGTCGGTCAGCGTGCCCATGTAGAACTGAGCGAGGCTGTTGCCGCTGTCCGCCCGTCCCTGCAGCTCCGCGAGGGCCTTCGGATCGGTGACGGCGCCATCGCGCAGCGCCTTGAGCGCGACGTTCTCGTCGCGCCCGTGGGTGGGATGGATCCAGGTCCCGGGCGTCGTAGGAGGGGGCGGCGGATGCGGGATCCCGAACAGCCAGCCCACGATCAGCAGGCCTCCGAGCTGCGGCCAGGCGAGCCAGGCGCGGCGATACCACCGGTCGGCGATCCACGCGGTGCCGTGGCGCATCAGCGGAGTCGGCCGGAGCGGCGTCACGCCCGCTCGCCCATCGCGGCCCTGAGGTCTGACGGCGCGAGGCGGTCGAGGTCGGCCGACGTCTCGCCACCGAGCCGGACGGCTTGCGCGTCGCGCGCGTTCTCGAGCAGCGTCCGCATCTCCCGGGCGTTGCCCCAGCCCTCGCGCGTCCCGTTCGCCGCAAGCCAGGGACCCAGCAGCGCCTCGAGATCGTCGGGTGGCACAAAACCCTGGTCCAGCGCCATGGTCCGGAAGATCGCCGCGAGCTCCCCGGCGTCGTAGGCCGGAAACTCGATCGTCTTGCCGAACCGGCTCGCCAGGCCGGGGTTCGAGGCGATGAACCGCCGCATCTCGGCCGGATAGCCGGCCACGATCACGATGATGCGGCTGCGGTGGTCCTCCATGAACTTCAGCAGGGTGTCGATCGCCTCGCGCCCGAAGTCGTTGCTGCCGGGCGATCCCGCCAGGGCATAGGCTTCGTCGATGAACAGGATGCCGTCGAGCGCCTCCTTGCAGCGTTCCAGGGTTTTCTGGGCGGTCTGCCCGACGTAGCCCGCCACAAGGCCGCTGCGGTCGGTCTCGACCAGATGGCCTTTGCGGAGCACCCCGAGACCGCGGAGGATCTCGCCGAGCGCCCGGGCCACCTGCGTCTTGCCGACGCCCGGCGGCCCGGTGAAGACCATGTGCAGGCCGACCGGGGTCACGGCATGGCCCTGCTCCCGCCGCCGCTGCTCGACCCTCAGCCGGGCGATCAGGGTGTTGACCTCGGCCTTGACGTTGGACAGCCCGGTCATCGCCTCGAGGTCGCGCATCGCCATGTCGATCGGGCGCACGGGCGCCAGCGGCTTGGTGGTGAGCAAGGCGAGGCTCGGCAGCGCGGCCGCATTGTGGGCCGCGAGCGCCGCATCGGTGCCGCTGATCGCGAGGCGGGCCGCGATATAGCTGAGGCAGGCGCCGGCCAGCAGGATGGCGATGGCCACCG
>CAXUMV010000159.1:3618-7970 GCA_964252065.1 uncultured Lichenihabitans sp. | reverse complement strand
GGCGCTCTGGGCCGGCGCGCTGGTCGATCAGGTGCCCTTCGCCCTGGCCAAGGCCATGAACGACGGGGTGACGGCTGCCCGCGACGAACTGGTCACCAGGACCTGGCCGTCGCACGTCACGGTCCGAAACCAGCGGTTCATGGCCGTCGCGCTGCGGCGGGAGTTCGCGAATAAGCGCAGGCTCGAGGTCGCGATCTACGACCGCATCGGCCGCGCCAGCCTGACCCTGCACGACAAGGGCGGCCTACGCCTCCCACGCGGCTCCTCGATCGCGGTACCGAGCTCGGCGCTTCAGACGCGCCGCACGAGCCGCGGCGTGCCGAAGGGCCTGCGCCCGAGCGCCCTGCCGAACAGCGTCCGCAAGGGCGATGTCATCTACCAGCGCACCGGCGCCGGCCGGGGAGCGAAGGGCGGGGCCAAGCGGGGCTTGAAGCTCATGTACGTGCTGAAGCCGAGCGTCGAGGTCCGGGCCGACGTGCCGTTCGGTCGGGATTTCGAGGCCGCGATGCGGCGCGAGGTCGGCCGGGCCTTCCCGATCCACATCCGCGCCGCCATGGCGACCAGAAGGCGCTGATGCCCAAGCAGTCCGAAATCGCCGTGCTGGCCGTCAACGGCAAGCGATACGGGGCGTGGAAAAGTTTCTGGCTGCGGCGGGAGTACGGCGCGCCGGCGTCGGATTTCGAGTTCACGGCCGCCGAGCCGATCGACTCGACCGGCGCGTTCCAGAAATGGCGCATCCAGCCGGGCGACAGCTGCAACATCTATCTCGCCGGCATCCTCGCGCTGACCGGACACATCGAGGTGCGGCAGGGCTCCTACAACGCGCACGAGCATGGCGTCATGTTCCGCGGCCGCAGCAACACGGCGGACGCGGTCGACTCATCCGCCCACGTCAAGGGCGGCCAGTTCCGCAACTACACCTTCCAGCAGATCGCGAGCGCCCTGCTCAAGCCGACCGGGGTTAACCTCGCCATCGCCGGCAACGCGCCTGATCTCCAGCGACCCTTCGACAATTTCTCGATCCGGCTCGGCGAGACCGTGCACATGGCGATCGAGCGCCTGGCCCGCCTGCGTAACATGCGGATCACCGACGACGCCAACGGCAACTACGTCGCGTCCTACTCCGGCGCGACCGGGGGCGGCGTCGCCGCGCTGGTGGAGGGCCAGAACATCCTCGAGGCCCGGGCGACAATCGACGTCAGCCAGAGCTACGGCATCACCGATGTCCGCGCCCAGCACCAGGGCAGCGACACGAACTGGCCCTCGAACGACTACGCCGCAACCGCGAGCTCGGGCGGGCGGCCGACCAGGCACAAGATCGTCCTGCTCGAGGAGCCGGGCCTGTCCAAGGACGCGCTGACCCGGACGCTGCATGAGCTCGCCTTCTCCGGCACGGCCCAGATCGACTGCTCCTGCGTCGTGCAGGGGTGGCAGTCCTCGGCCGGCACGCTTTGGGACATCAACAAGAGCTACTCGGTCTCGAGCCCGATGCTTGATCTCGACCGGCAGCTCAAGTCGCGGGTCGTGACCTACGCCCAGGACGACGATTCCGGCACGATCACCACCATCGAGCTCTGCACCCCGGAAAGCCTGACCGGCAGCGCCGACGTGGCCAGCACTGGATCGAGCGGTGGGGGCAAGAGCGACCCGGCCTACGCGGGCGCCGGCGCCAGCGGCTCTGCCATCCAGCCGCCCGACAACGGAGCCGTGTGATGCGCAGCCATACGCGGGATGCGGCCACCGGCGTTTCGGTCGCAGCCTCCCGTTCCAAGTACATGCAGGCCGACGACAGCAAGAAGCTGCAGGAGGCCCACGTCCGCGTCTTCCACGACGAGGAGCACACCGGGATCGAGCGTTTCCAGCAGTACGGCTTCAACTCGGTCCCGCTACCGCCCGACCCGCAGGGCGGGAAGGCCGCGGAGGCCATCCTCGCCTATCTCGGCGCGCACCGTTCGCACCCCGTCATCCTGGCCGTCGACGATCGACGACATCGCCCGAAGGACGGCGAGGCGGGTCTCGTCCAGGCCTACCACTTCAAGGGCCACAGCCTGAAGCTGACGACGGCCGGCTACACCTACGATGCGGGCCCGAACAAGAAGCCGCACACGACGACGGTCGGCACCGGCAACGTGAAGGTCGAGGACGGCAAGGTCACCTGCTGGGTGAAGAACACCAAGCTGATCGTGACCGACGGCAAGATCCTGTTCGGGGGCGATGATGCAGCCATGCCCGTGATGCTCGAGACCGGCCCGTCCAAGCTCCTGTTCTCGACATCCTGACGCGCCGCGGAGCGCCGCCTTGCCCGACATCCGCCTCTACCAGGCCGTCACGCTGAGAAGCGTCTCGATCGACTGGCTGACCCGGCCGATCACCGGCCTCGACGAGACCCAGGCGCTGGCGACCGCCGTCATGGTGGCGCTCAACACCGACCGGCTCGCGCTGGCCGACGACCTCCTGCCCCAGCCGACGCCGGCCGGCGAGGTGCCGGACCGCCGCGGCTGGTGGGGCGACCTCGACGCGGCGCCGATCTGGAACGGCTGGCCGATCGGCTCGCGGCTCTGGCTCATGAGGCGCGACAAGATCACGGACAGCGCGGCCCGCCAGGGCGCCACGATCGAGAAGGCACGACGCTTCATCGCCGAGGCGCTCGACCCGTTCGTCGCAGCGAAGATCTGCTCGAGCTTCGCCGTCGACCTGCGGCAGGCCGGCACCGACCGCATCACCGGTACCGTCACGCTCTACCGCGGCCCCAAGAGCGCCATCGCACTGCAGTTCCAGGATCTCTGGACCGAACTCGGGGGCTGATCCATGCCGTGGCAGACCCCGACCCTCGCCGAGGTGAGGCAGCAGAACCGCGACTACCTGGTCGGCCGCCTCGGCGTCCCGCTTATCCCAAACAGCGTCGCCCGCGTGCTGGCGGACGCCAACGGCGGCAACGCGCACCTCGCCCTCCAGTACCTCGACTGGCTGTCGCTGCAACTGCTGCCGGACACGGCGGAGACGGTGTTCCTCGACAAGTGGGGCGACATCTTCCTGGTCAATGCCGACGGCTCGCGCGGCCGCAAGCAGGCCACCCTGTCGACCGGCACGATCACGGTCACCGGCGTCACCGGCACGATCTTCCCGGCCGGCACACAGCTGACCAGCCCGGGCTCGCCGGCGGTCGCGATGACCGCGCCGCGGATCACGAACTCGTCGCCGGCGGTCGGCTTCGAGGTGGTTACGGCCGCCACCGTCGGCTCGAGCGCGACCACCGTCTCCGTCCGCGCCTTGGACCCGGGCGCCGCGAGTAACCTGGCGGCCGGCACCGGCCTGTCGATCGCGACCGCGGTGACCGGCGTCGACGGCCAGAGCGCGACAGTCGCGTCCCTCACCGGAGGCGCCGACGAGGAGACCGACGACGAACTGCGCGCCCGCGTTCTCGATCGCATCCGCAACCCGCCGATGGGCGGGGACGCCAACGACTACGTCGCCTGGGCGCTTCAGGTGCCCGGGGTCACCCGGGCCTGGTGCTCGCCGAACGAGGTCGCGATCGGGACCGTCACGGTCCGCGTGATGTGCGACGACCTGCGGGCCACGGTCGATCCGACGACGAACGGCTTCCCCGTGGCCGAGGATCTGGCTGCCGTCCGCGCCTACATCGACACCGTCCGGCCGGTCACGCTGAAGGAGTTCTGGGTCACGGCCCCGATCCCGCAGCCGGTCAACGGCATCATCACGGACCTGTCCGGCGACTCCGTCTCGCTCCGCGCAGCGATCGACGTCAGCATCGGCAAGATGCTCCGTCAGCGCGCGAAGCCGGCCTACGCGCTGAACGGCGTCGGACAGCCGCCGACCACCATTCCGGCCGCCTGGGTGTCCGACGCCATCTTCACCGCTACGGCCGGCGCTGCGTTCGATCTCGTCATGGCCGACGCCGTGATGGCGAACAACGGATGTCTGGCTGTCCTCGGCACCTTCGGTTGATGACCTGGGATGACCGACAGCTGGATCCAACGCGGGGCGGATGAATACGCCCAGGCGATCGAAAGCGAGCTGCCCACCGGCACGGCCTGGCCGCGCGAGGCCGGCAGCGACCTCATGCGCTGGGTGGCCGGCTGCGCCGCGATCTGGGGCGACGTCGATGCCCGGGCCGCAAAGCTCGCCGTCGTCGAAAGCGACCCTCGTTCGACCTTCGACCTGTTGCCGGACTGGGAAGGAGCCTACGGGCTTCCCGACCTCTGCATTCGGGTGCCGCAGACCATTGAGGAGCGCCGCAACGCGCTCGTCGCCAAGGTCACCGCGATCGGCGGCCAGAGCCGCGCCTTCTTCCTCGCCCAGGCCGCGGCGCTCGGCTACACGATCTCGATTTA
>CAXUMV010000159.1:0-3608 GCA_964252065.1 uncultured Lichenihabitans sp. | reverse complement strand
GAGCACGCGCCCTACCTCTGCGGCATCACGGAGTGCGGCGACACCCGGCCCGACGGCGCGCTGAGCATCACCTACGCCGAATGCGGCGCGATGGAGTGCGGCGCCGACACGATCTGCACGATCGTCCAGACCGGCGGCGACGAGTGGGTTTGGGAGCTGGGGTCCCCCGAACTCCGCTACTTCTGGACGGTGAAGCTCTCCCACAACAAGCTGACCTGGTTCCGCGGCGGGACCGGCGAGTGCGGCCAGGACCACCACTGCGAGATCGGCCTCGCCGACGACCTCGAGTGCCTGTTCCGCCGGTACAAGCCCGCTCATTCCGAGGCGATCTTCGACTACAGCGCCGTCGACAGCGTGAGAACGGGCGTGCTCGACGCCTCGAAGCCCCAGTCGAGCCTGATCCCCTTCCTGCTCCTGTTCTGACCGCTCCCCTCTCGTTCACCCCGTGCCCGCGTCCCACACGGGCGCGCGCCTGCGCTCTTGGGATGTCCCATGGATTTTTTCGTTCCCTTCGATCAGCTCGGGCAGCCCGTGCCCGGGCCCTGGAAGAACGCGAACCCGAACGCGGGGCAGCGCGGTTCGATTGTCAATGCGCTGGTGTTTCCGGCCGTACAGAACGAACTTCTCGCGATCCAGGATGAGGCCGGGCTCACCCGCGACGTCAACAACAACGCTCAGACCTTGCAGGCGCTGCGGTCCGGCAAGCTGAACACCTTCACCGACATCGGGACCGCCGACGCGATCGTCGTCCAGCCGCTCTCGGCCTTCATCTCGGTCTTCCTCGGCACGGAGATCTCGTTCCTCAAGGGCCCGGGCGACAACGCCACCACGACCCCGACGCTGACGATCGGGGCCGGCTCGCTTCACGCGGGCTCGGCCATCACGCACCCGATCGTCAAGCAGGACGGCACGGCGGTGGCGGCCGGCGACCTCAAGGGCAGCAGCCTCATCAAGGTCAAGTACGACGGGCTGAACAGCTTCCGGGTCATCACCATGACGCGGAGCGAGATCGTCAGCTCCACCGTCCTCACCAACATCATCCAGCAGATCCCCGCTGTCGCGCCCGTCGCGAACGTCTTTTTCGGCGCCGGCGCCGGCAGCTACACGGTTCCCGCCGGCGTCTACAACATCGATGTCGAGTTGATCGGTGGCGGGGCCGGCGGCTCGTCGGGAACCGCGTCGGGGACTTACTCGGCCGGGGGCGGCGGCGGGTCGGGCGGCTCCGCCAGGGGCGCGCTGGCCGTGACCCCCGGACAGGTCATCAACTATGTCGTCGGGGCCGGCGGGGCGGGCGCGCCCAGCGTCAACGGCTACGGGTCCTCCGGCACGTCGACCACCTTCGGGACGACCCTGACGGCGCCCGGCGCGCAGGTCGGGACGACCGGCGGCTACAACGTCGGGTCCGGCCAGCTGGGGGGCGCCGTTGGGATCGGCGGCTACCTCAACCTCAAGGGGTCGGCCGGTGGCGACGGGGCGCCGAGCGGCGCCATCGGCGGCAACGGTGGCGGGACGGCCTATGGCACGGGCGGGCGCGCCGGCATCCCCAACGGCGAGAGCGCGTCGGCCTACGGGTCTGGCGGCGGCGGCGCCTACAACGGCGGCACGGGGACGACTCCGGGCGCCGGCGGCCGCGGCGCCGACGGCGTCATCATCATCCGACACAACTGAGGAGCGGGCATGAAACTCTGGGCTCGGTCCGACACCGGCGTCGCCGAACTGGTCTCCCTCCCGGACGACGTCGTCCCCGGTCGGGATGTCTTCCCGACCTCCTGGGTCTTCGTCGACGTGACGGGGAATGCCGATATCCGCAATGGCTGGATCTTCGGCGGCGAGACCTTCTCGGCACCGCCCTCTCCGACCGTGGATGCACTTCGTGCGCCCCGGATGAACGATATCGAGCTTGCCTGCGCGGCCGCCATCACGGGCGGCTTCTCGTCCGCCGCGCTCGGCGCCGCGCACTGGTACGGCTCGAAGCTGACCGACCAGGCCAACCTCGACGCCGACATGATGGCCGCGGCGAGTGGTGGCGCCTCCACCACGACTGCGATCGCATGCTCGGCCGACGGCGGCTCGACGTGGTCCCGGGTAAGCCACACCGCGGCGCAGATCGGCCAGGTCTGGGCGGATTTCCGCGCCTGGCGCATCGCATGCCAGGAGAAGAAGGACGGACTGCAGACCGAGATTGCTGCGGCGACGGCTGCCGACGACGTGACGGGCGTAGATTGGACCTAGCGACCAAGACGGCTTGCGCGACATGGACCTGATCTGACGACAGCTTCGCCCATCATCCATTTGCTGTGCCCGCTGGCTTCGGCCGGCGGGCGCTTTTTGCGTTCTGGAGGCCCTTCGGATCGCGTGGCGCGTTGATGCGGCGCGGCGGGTGAGATACGGCTTATGTGCGCGGCGATCTTTCGTGGCCGACAGTACTATCGGCCTATGCTTGGCACGTCAGGTCGGGCAACGTGGGCTGCGCCCGCGCATGCAAACCCGCCAGGCTGTATTCGCTCTTGAGGAAAGAAGGCAGCGATGGATACGGGTAGTTTTATCCTTCCGGCCCTTTTGTCCGTTTTCGTAATTGGTGTGGTCTGGGTGGCCGCAAGCCTGATCTTCGGTCCCATGTACCGGGTCTGGAGCCAAAGAAAACGCGGTGAGGCCGACCTCGCCGAGGCGCAGTCAGAGACCCGCATTACCGTTCTCCGGGCGCAAGCCGAATTGGACGCAGCCAAGCATTTAGCGCTAGCGGATGTTGAACGGGCCCGTGGTATCGCCGCCTCGATCCGGGAAGTCGAGGCCTCGCTAGGCGGCCCCGAAGGCTATCTCCGATGGAAGTACATTCATATGCTTGAAGAGCAGGCGGATGTGAAGAACATCATCTACGTGCCTACCGAAGCTGGCCTGCCAATCCTCGAGGCTGGAAGACGCTAGGGCATGTTCCTTCGAGTTGGCGCTGACCCCTTCGGCCGCCACGCCGGCCTATCCTTCGCCTTCCGCACCGGCCGATAGAGCCGGTACTCGAGAAGGGTCCGGTCCATGTCGAACCGCGGCCGCCAGACGCCGCCGTCCGGCCCGTCGAAAAACCGGTAAGTCCGCGTCGGCTGGTGCAGCAGCTCGCCGAAACGGGCCCGCGCTTGCTCGGGCGTCAGGCTGGTCTCGTCGTCGCTCAAGCGGGCCACCTCGTCGCCGGCACGCCCGCAACGTAGCAGCCGCAGGTGACCTGGACGTTAAGCCGCCCCCAGCCAGCCCGCCGCCAAGCGAACTCGCATCTTGCATCTGTTCCGGTTGTGTTCTCATTTGCCCCGATGCGAGCGCCGCCGACCCGACTCTCCGATTGGCCTTGGGTGGTCGTCCGGGTGGACTGCAAGCTCTGCCCGCGGCACGGCTGCTATCGTCTCGCGCGTCTGGCCCAGCAGTTCGGAAGCGAAATGGAGCTCGAGCGGCTGGTCGCCGTGCTGGCCCGGGACTGCCCGTACTGGCGCAACGACCCGCGGCCCTACGAGGTCCGCTGCGGCGCCCGCCTCACCGACTGGGATGGCGGCCAGCCGAAGCTGGACATGCCGGTCCGCTCGAAGCGCCTTGAGCCGTCACGCGGAGACCGCATCCTCACGACC
>CAXUMV010000158.1:4244-8014 GCA_964252065.1 uncultured Lichenihabitans sp. | reverse complement strand
TCGTAGACGCGCAGCTTGTGGATGCGGGCGCCGCATTCGAGGTGGAAGTTGTGCAAAAGGTCGATCACCACGTTCCCCGTGGTGGTCACGAAATCCATGTTCCAGGACGCGCCATTGCTGTTCATCGGCATGGCGCCGCCGCCGTTCGAGAGGAACGAGGCCGCAAGACGGATGTCCTGCATGTCCGCGAAGGGCGCGTTCGAGATGTCGGCATCGCCCTTCTCGTTGGCGGGCTTGTCCGGCCCGTTGGCCAGCATCGCAATGCCGTTCGCCACGAGCTCGACGTGGCCGAGCTCCTCGGCCGTGATGCTCGCGACGATGTTGTAGAAGGGCCGGAGCTTGGCCTTGCTGCGAAAATTGAAGCTCTGATACATGTAGTTGTTGAGGGTCGACATCTCGCCGTACTTGCCGCCCAGCAGTTCCTGCAGGGCTGCCGCGGCGTTGGGGTCGGCCTTCTTGGGTGCGGGAAGGTCCGCCTGCAGCTTGTCGACGCGCATGAACATGATGAAATCCTCTCGTCCGTAAGACTGGCCAACGCGCCGCTCGGCGATCCGTTCGCGGGCGGGCGCCTCTGACATCGTCGCACCCCCTCCCGGAAGATAGAGCCGGGCCGCCCCGCGGGCCGCTTGTCGGTCACGCGGAAACATGCTTCCACGGCGCCATGGCCCACCCGCTCGCGTCCTCTCAGACCCTCGATCTGCTCCACCGCCGCCGCTCCGTCCCCCCGCAGTTCCTGACCGGGCCGGGACCCAGCCCCGCCGAGCTCGAGACGCTGCTCGCCGCGGCGGCGCGGGTGCCCGATCACGGCAAGCTCGTGCCCTGGCGCTTCATCGTGTTCGAGGGCGAGGGACGGGCGCGGGCGGGCGCGGCGCTGGCGGCGCTCGTCCTTGCGGACGACCCTGCCGCTTCCCCGGAGCGCCTTGCGGCGGAGCGGGGCCGCCTCGCCCACGCGCCGCTCGTCATCGCCGTGGTCTCCCGCGCCGGCCCTCATGTCAAGGTTCCCGAATGGGAGCAGGTCCTTTCCGCAGGCGCGGTCGCCATGACGCTCACCATCGCGGCCGTGGCGCTGGGCTACGCCACGAGCTGGCTGACCGAATGGCCGACCTACCATGCCGGCGCCCGGGCCGCGCTCGGCCTTGCGGACGGCGAGACGCTGGCCGGCTTCATCCATGTCGGCACCCCGACGCTGCAGCCGGACGATCGCGTGCGGCCGGTGATGGCCGACATCGTGACGCGGTTCTGAGCGATGTTCTACGAGCCCCACGCCCGGGACCGGACCGTCCTGCCGCACGATCCCTTCAAGGCCATCATCGCGCCCCGGCCGATCGGCTGGATCAGCTCGGTCAGCGCCGCGGGCGAAGTGAACCTTGCGCCCTACTCGTTCTTCAACGCGGTGGCCTCGAACCCCGTGGCGCTGCTGGCCTTCTCGAGCGACGGCCGCAAGGACAGCGTCGCCAACGTCGAGGCGACGGGCGAGTTCGTGTGGAACATGCCGACCTATGCGCTCCGGGACGCGATGAACGCCAGCGCCGCCCCGCTGCCGCACGGGGCGAGCGAGTTCGTCCACGCGGGGCTCGACACCGCGCCCTCGCGGCTCGTCCGCCCGCCCCGCGTCGCGGCCAGCCCCTGCGCGCTGGAGTGCCGCCTCGTCGAGGTCATCCGCATGAAGACCGCGGCCGGCGTGCCGATCGACAACTATCTCGTGATCGGGGAGGTCGTGGGCATCTACATCGACGACGCGGCCATCGTGGACGGCCGCTTCCATACCGCGGGCCTGCAGCCGATCGCCCGCTGCGGCTACGCGGACTATGCCGTCGTCGACCGCCTGTTCTCCCTGCAGCGGCCGTCCTGAGGCGGACTTTCAGGCCGGCCGCGGACGGCTGGCCGCGACCCGCGCCGCGGGGCCTGCGAAGACCGTGTTGACGACCGCGACTTGGCCCGCGTCGCGCGCGATCTTGCCCGCAAAGCCCAGCCGCTTGGCCGCCGCGCATTCCCGGGCGAAGGCCTCCCCCCTGGCCCGGGACGCGGTGTCGAGGGCCGCGAGCCCCGCCGCGGCGGCGGCGAGCGTGAGGAGCGTGCGCACCGTCGTCGATGGACCCTCGTCCTCCGCAAAGACGCCGGGCTCGGCCCCGCATTCGGCCGCAAGCTGGGCCGCGTCCCACGCGAGCGCGGTGAGCCGCGGGCTCGCGCCCCGGAAGCCGCGCAGGGCCAAGAGGCCCGAGGCGCTCGACCCCGCATCGGCGATGATGGCCGTGATGCCCTCGGCGAGCCCGGCCTCCGCCTCCCGCACCGCGATCTTGACGCCGAGGCGCTGCACCGCGGCGCTGTCGCGGCATCCGCTCAGCACGATGCCGTCGGGCCGCGCCGGCATGACGGCATCGAGCTCGGCATCCGTCGAGCCGTCGTCGATGGGAGGAATGCGGACCAGCAGCAGCGGCCGGTAGGCGCGGGCGCGCATCCGCGTCACGAAGGCCGCGGCCGCCGCAGTCCGCCCGTCCCGGCCCACGCCCGGTCCGGTCAGGTCGAGCAGCAGCGCGTCGGCGGGGGCGCTGGTGTCCGGGCCGGCGAGCTCGGACGGATCGAGCATCAGGAGGGACCGGAGGGTCGTGAAGTCGGGGCTGACCTGTCCCATGCCGTCCAGCGATTCGGAGCGAAGTTAAAGTCCTCTTTACCACGAATGCTTACGCTTCCTGAACCATCGGCACCGGTCCCGGGGCGCGTCTTGATCATCCGCAGGTTCTTGCAGTGGGCGGCGACGGCACCCGCCGACGCGCGGGCCGAGGGGGCTTCGGCCCTCGCCCGCGCCTATGTGTGCGACGAGTTCGACGCCGCGGAGGAGGCCGATGCGGTGGCGGCGATGTTCGCGCTGCTGGACGATCCCGCCCCGTGCGTGCGCCGCGCCCTGGCCCAGGCGCTCGCGCCCTCGCCCAAGACGCCCGCGCCGCTGCTGACCGCCCTGATCGCCGACGGGCCGGAGATCGCGGCGGTGGCGCTCGAGTTCTCGCCCGTCCTGGCGCCGTCCGAGCTCGTCGACGCGGTCGCGGTCGGCGAAGGCACGGTGCAGGGCGCCGTCGCGCGCCGGGCGGGCCTCACGGTCGGGCTCAGCGCCGCGCTGGCCGAGGTCGGGTGCCTGTCGGCCTGCATCGAGCTTTGCCGCAACGAGACGGCGGCGATCCCCGACAGCGCCTACGAGCGCATGATCGCGCGCTTCGGCGACCGCGGGGAACTGCGGGCCGCGATCGCCTCGCGCGAAAGCCTGTCGCCGAACCTGCGCTGCGACCTCGTGCTCGAGACGGCGCGCACGCTGGCCGCCTTCGTGACCAGGGTCGGGTGGCTCGGCGCCGACCGCGCCGGGCGGGTGACCCGGGACGCCTCCGAGCAGGCCTGCCTGACCATCGCGGCCGAGGCCGAGGCGGGCGCCGGGCCGGCCGGGCTCGCCCGGCTCGTCCACCACCTGCGCCTCACGGGATGCCTCACGCCCGCGCTGATCCTGCGCGCGATCCTGTGCGGCAACCGCGCCCTGTTCGAAACCGCCGTCAGCGAGCTCGCGGGGGTGCCCCGCCAGCGGGTCGCGGGGCTCGCCCGCAACGGGCGCGGGCTCGGCTTCCAGTCCCTCTACACCAAGGCGGGCCTGCCGGCCGCCCTGCGCCCCGCCTTTGCGGCCGCCCTCGAGCAGGCGGACCGGGACGAGGGCCGCGGACCGGGCCTCCAGCGTGCCCGGATCGGCCAGGCGCTGGCGGCCTGCCGCGAGCGCGAGGTGGGCGACGTGG
>CAXUMV010000158.1:0-4234 GCA_964252065.1 uncultured Lichenihabitans sp. | reverse complement strand
CTCAGGCGGCCCGCGAGGAAGCCCGCAGCTATGCGCGCGAGGTCATCCACGCGGGCGCCCTGATGCTGCTGCCGCGCCCGACCGCCGCCGACAGGGCCTTCGCGCTTCCCACGGCCGCCTGATCAGGCGGTCGCGCCAGGCCGCATCGGACGACTGGTGCCGGACGCCCGTGCCTTCTTCGCGAGCGAAGCGAAGCCATCCATGGTCGGGCATCGTCACCGTCGTATGGATCGCCGCGGCTCTGACGCGCCTCGCGATCACGGACCCGGGGCCGGCGCCTGTCAGTAGCCGAACTGCTCGCCGAGGATGCGCTCGTCAAGCGAGCGTCCCGGATCGTGCAGCAGCGCGAGGCCCGTCGCATGGTCCATCGCGATCTCGATCAGCACGACGTCCTTGACCTCGTGATGGTCGGCGGTCGCGGCCACGGGACGCTTGTCGTGCTCCAGCACCTCGATCAGGATCGAGACCTTGTCGGGCAGCAGCGCCCCGCGCCAGCGCCGCGGCCGGAAGGCCGAGATGGGCGTCAGGGCCACCAGCGGCGCGTTGAGGGGGACGATCGGCCCGTTGGCGGAGAGGTTGTAGGCCGTCGAGCCGGCCGGGGTCGCGACCAGGATCCCGTCGGCCATGAGCTCGGCCAGGCGCTCCCGCCCGTCGACCTCCACCCGCAGCTTGGCGGCCTGGTAGGACTGGCGCAGCAGCGACACCTCGTTGATGGCCCGGGCCGTCGACACGGTCCCGTCCTGGCTGGTCGCCCGCATGACCAGCGGGTGCACGATCGAGGCTTCGGCCTTGGCCAGGCGCTCGAACAGTCCGAGCTCGGCATAGTCGTTCATCAGGAAGCCGACCGAGCCGCGGTTCATCCCGAAGATGGGCTTGTTGGAGCCCATGAACCTGTGCAGCACCTGCAGCATCAGCCCGTCGCCCCCCAGGGCCACGATCGCGTCGGCCTCGGCGGGATCGGTGTCGCCGTAGAGGTCGCAGAGCCTCGCCCTGGCCGCCTCCGCCTCGGGCGCGCCCGAGGCCAGGAATGCAGCCGTCCTGGATCCCGTCAAAGGCAAGGGTCCCCGCTCGCAGCCGCCGCCCGCCGTGCCTTGCCGGCTGGTCCTCGCGGTCCCGCACTATAGCATGAGACGCTCCGGCGTCACGCGCCCGGCGGCTCGGCGGTCCGCCATCGTGCGGGCGATCCTCGCCCGTGATAGAAGCCGATGCTTCGGACAGGCGGGGAGCCGGCATGACGCGTTACGCCATCTACTACGCGCCGGCGGCCGAGAGCCCGCTCGCGCGCTTCGGGGCCTCGGTCCTCGGCTACGATCTGGCGACAGGCGGCGAGACCCCGCCGCCGGACCACCCTCTGTTCCACGATCCCCTGGCGCTCGGCTGGACCGCGGTGCCGCGCCGCTACGGCTTCCATGCGACCTTGAAAGCGCCCATCCACCTGGCCGAGGGCCGGACCGCGCGGGAGCTCGAGGAGACCCTGGTGGGGTTCGCGGCCACGCAGGCGCCCTTCGGGATCGAACTCACGCTGGCGAGCTTCGGCCATGTGCTCGCCCTGGTGCTCGCCGAGCCCTCGCCTGCCATGGACGCGCTCGCCGACGCCTGCGTCCGGCATTTCGAGCTTTTCCGCGCCCCGCTCACCCCCTCGGACCGCGAGCGCCGGCATCCCGACCGGCTGACGGCCGAGCAGCTCGGGATGCTCGACGACTGGGGCTACCCCTTCGTGCTCGAGCAGTTCCAGTTCCACATGACCCTGACGAGCGATCTCGAGCCGAAGGACCGGGCCCGGCTGGAGCCGGTGCTGCTGGACCTCCTCGCCGCGGTGCCGCTGAGCGCGACGGTGGACAGCGTCGTGCTGTGCCGGCAGGAGGGGCCGAACGACCGCTTCGTGCTGCAGAGGCGCTTCGCCTTCGGGGCCTGACCTGGACCGAGATGACCGTCAGCGGGCCGTGTAGAGCGGCGCCGTAATGGGCGCCCCGATCGAGACCCAGACGTTGGCGTCAGACTGCGACTGCCGCTTGACGAAGCGGTAGCCGGTCTCCTCCCAGGGCAGGACGGCATCGGTCATGTTGTCAAGCACGTAGTCGCCGTGGTCGGTCTTGACGGTCAGGACCGCGTGGCCTTCGCCCGCGTGATCCTTGACGACCGTCATCAGCAGACCCTGCCGCGGATACCCGCTCGCGAGCAGGAGGCGCCGTTTCTCGAGCGCGTAGTCCTCGCAGTCGCCCCGGCCGTCGCTGGGGTAGTCCCACCGGTCGACGACGTTCCAGTGATCGGGATCCGTGGTGGGAACGACGGCCTTGTTGACGGCCTGGTCGATCCGCTCGATCTCCCGCAGGCTCCGGGCCGAGAACGCGACGTCCTGGGGCGACAGCGGAGCCCCGTCGCAGGCGCCGGCGTAGCGGCTGCAGAAATCGACCCAGCCATACGGCACGCTGGTCTCGCCCGTGATCGTCATCGAGCTGTGCCGGACGGCGCCGTCGCGTGCGCCAGCCGGCAAGGTCCCGGCCAGCAAGGCCAGCCCCATCGCCATCACGCCGCTGATCGATCCCAAGCGCATCGCCCGCTCCGTCCTGTCCGACGAAAGCGACAATGCCAGGAGCGCTTTGCTGTGATGTGCGAGGTATCTGCACGTTTTTACTGGATCGCGTTCAACAATACTACTGCCCCATTAGGCTGAATCTGATCGCAAGACGCGTGGTGAACGGCACGTTGCCGTGTTCGATCGGCTTTGGCGCAATTGACGATTTTCCGCCCCGGCCGGAGACGAGCCCGGCCGGCGGGGAGCCGGTCGCAATAACCGGTTCACCGTGACCCGGACGCCCGACGGTTAACGCCGCCGATTGCGGCTAAAAATTGTCGGCGAAAGCCGGCGATCGTTAACGGGATCGGATACGCGCTTGCCCTGTCGGTCCGGGTCGTCATCGCGCGACGCGTAGCGCCGTGGCGATCCAGGCTGCGGTGCAGAAGTCCGACGATGGATCGCTTCGCTGGGCTTGCGGAGAGGACACAGGCACGCGCAACCTATGCGGCTCGGTCTGAAATCCCGAACCGTCCGGCCGTCGGCACCTTCCCTTGCGTCATCATCTTCGCCATAATCTCGTCGCATTGCTGAACGGCGCGCAAGGCTTGTGTTCAGCGTTGGGAGTGGCGGCTCCTTGTTCGTTGCGTGGTGGAAAGGGCTATGTCGGTGCCGGCCCGCGAGCCTGGGCGGTCTTGCGGTCGCGGGGCTCGTGCTGACCGCCTCGATGGCGCGGGCAGGGGTGTTCAACGAGCCGCAAGGCCACGGCGTCGTCATTGTGCAGGGCCTGTTCGACACCGGCGACCGGGTGTTCGACCGCACGGGCAAGCTCGTCCGGAGCGATCGCTACGCCAAGCGCGAGGGATCGGTCTATCTCCAGTACGGGATCACCGACTGGCTGATGGCCATCGTCAAGCCCGACGTGGTGTCGACCTTCGTCCGCGGCGGCAGCCCTGCCTACTACACGGGGTTCGGGACGAGCGTGGCGGGCGCGCAGGTGCAGCTGCCGAGCTACGGCCCCTACAGCTTCGCGCTGCAGGGCACCTTCCATCTGCCCGCCTCCGACCGGCCGCGCAATCGGGCCCTGGTCGGCAACACGACCCGCGACACCGACCTTCGCGGCCTCGTGGGCACGGTCTTCGCCCTCGGGCGGTGGCCGGGCTTCCTCGACCTCGAGGCGGGCTATCGCATGCGGGGCGCGCTGTCGCCGGACGAGATCCACGTCGACCTCACGGGCGGCGTCCGGCCGTGGTCCAACGTGCTGGTCCTGATGCAGAGCTTCACGACCGTGCCGACCGAGACGGGCGCCGCGCTCTACCCGCGCACTACCTTCTCCAATCTCGAGGCGTCGGTGGTCTACGATCTCAACGACCACTGGTCGCTGCAGCTCGGAGTGTTCGCCACGGTGTTCGGCCGAAACGCGCTGCAGGAGCGGGGCATCGACACAGCGGTCTGGTACCGGTTCTGACCGCGGCCGCTGTGCCCTCAGGCGGCGGCGTCCGCCGGGGCGCCGACCAGCCGCCGGGCCTCGGAGGCCGTGATCGGCTTGCCGAACGCAAAGCCCTGCGCGTATTCGCAGCCGAGCTGCTGCAACTCGATGACGTCGCTTTCGGTCTCGGCGCCTTCGGCCACGACCTCCATGCCGAGGTCGTGGGCGAGGGCCACGATCGAGCGGAGGATCACGGGGCGGCTGCCGCTGCCGTTCTGGCGCACGAAGCT
>CAXUMV010000157.1:1552-8034 GCA_964252065.1 uncultured Lichenihabitans sp. | reverse complement strand
CTGGTCGTGGAACAACTCGAGCTTGGTGTGCTCCAGGAACTCCTCGGAGCTGTCGCCGTCGGCCAGCATCTCGATGGTGCGTCGCAGCCAGTGATAGGCCCGGCTTTCGCTGGCCAGCACCTGCAGGTCGAGGGCCCGCCCGTCCTTGTAGAGGGCGTGGCCCGCGATGCCGAACTCGGCGATGTCGTCCATCTCGCGCGTGCGCAGCTGCAGCTCGACGCGCTGGCGGCCGGGGCCGACCACGGTCGTGTGCAGCGAGCGGTAGTCGTTCTGCTTGGGGGTCGAGATGTAGTCCTTGAAGCGGCCCGGCACGTTGGGCCACTTGGTGTGCACCAGCCCGAGCGCCTGGTAGCACTTGTCCACCGTATCGACGATGACCCGGAACCCGAAGATGTCCGACAGCTGCTCGAAGGCGAGCGACTTCTGCTCCATCTTGCGCCAGATGGAGTAGGGCTGCTTCTGCCGGCCCTTGACCTCGGCCTCGATGGCGCGGGCGCGCAGCCGCTCGGACAGCTCGTTCTCGATGGTGTGGATCAGCGCCGCGCTGCTGTCGCGCATCGCGGCCAATCGGTCCGCGATGGTGGCGTAGGCGTCCGGCATCAGCTGGGCGAAGGCGAGGTTCTCGAACTCGCTGCGCATGCCCTGCATGCCCATGCGCCCGGCCAGCGGGGCGTAGATGTCGAGGGTCTCCTCGGCGATGCGCTGGCGCTTCTCGCCCGGCACGTGCTGGAGGGTGCGCATGTTGTGCAGGCGGTCGGCCAGCTTGACCAGCAGCACCCGGACGTCGTCGGCCACCGCGAGCAGCAGCTTGCGGAAGTTCTCCGCCTGCTGGGCGCGCTTGGACACGAGATCGAGCCGCTTGATCTTGGTGAGCCCGTCGACCAGCGCGCCGATCTCGGGCCCGAACAGCGCATCGATCTCCTCGCGGGTCGATTCGGTGTCCTCGATCGTGTCGTGCAGCACCGCGGCCACGATCGTGGCATCGTCCAGCCGCAGATCGGTGAGGATGGCCGCGACCTCGAGCGGATGGGAGATGTAGGGGTCGCCCGAGGCCCGCTTCTGGGATCCGTGCGCCTTCATGGCATAGACGTAGGCGCGGTTGAGAAGGTCCTCGTCGGCCAGCGGATTGTAGCTGCGGACGCGATCCACAAGCTCGTATTGCCGCATCACCTTTGCGGGGCCGATGCGCTTGGGTGCGGTGACCGCGACGTTCATCGCGACATTATCGGGACCGCTCCTGAGACAAGCAAGGGGAGACTACTCCCCCTCTTCCTCCGTCTCGGCCGGCGGCACCAGGCCCTCAAGGCCGCGCAGCAGCTCCTCCTCGGTCATGCGGTCGAACTGGATGTCGCCGATGGCATCGGACGTCGTGCTGCCGGGCAGGGCGTTGAGGGCGGGCACCACCTCCATCTCCGGCTCGTCCACCTCGACGTGCTTCTGGAGCGAGTGAATGAGGTCCTCCTTCAGATCGTCGGGGGTCAGGCGGGAGTCGGCGATCTCGCGCAGGGCGACGACCGGGTTCTTGTCGTTGTCCCGGTCGACTTCGAGTGGGGCGCCGGAGGAGATCATCCTCGCCCGGTGGCTGGCGAGCAGGACGAGGTCGAACCTGTTCTCGACCTTGTCGACGCAATCTTCTACCGTTACGCGGGCCATGAGCGAACGTCCTCAGCGGCGTTATGTCGGGGGATCAAGCGAGTTCGCCTACACCGAACCCGTGCGGCCGGCAAGCGCAGCCACCCTGCCGCAGCGTCCGCGTTCCCCGTGCGGCATATCAACCAGATGCCGCGGGCCTGTGATCAACGCCCCCGTCCCGCCTTGATCTGACCACGGGGACCGCGTCTTCTACCGACTCGACCCTGCGCCAGCAGCATGTGCCGGACAACTTCCTGAACGCGCTTTTTCGGTTTGCTAGCCGCAAGTCAGTCGTTTACGTAGATATGTAGTACGAACAGGCCGAGTTTGCCTCATCAAGGCGAACTCCTGTCACTTTTATTGAGCGATCGTGTGATGGGTGAAGTGGAACGTATCGCGCTATTTATTGATGGCGCCAATTTGTATGCAACCGCCAAATCGGTGGGTTTCGATATCGACTATCGCCGCCTGCTGCGCGAATTCCACAGCAAGGGTCGTCTCGTCAGGGCATTCTACTACACGGCTCTGGTCGAGGATCAGGAATATTCTTCGATTCGGCCGCTGATCGACTGGCTCGACTACAATGGCTATGCCGTCGTGACCAAGCCGGCCAAGGAGTTCATCGACTCGGCCGGGCGACGAAAGATCAAAGGCAACATGGATATTGAATTGGCCGTTAACGCGATGGAGATGGCCAAGCATATCGATCACATGGTGCTGTTTTCCGGCGACGGTGACTTCCGATCGCTGGTGGAAGCCGTCCAGCGGAAGGGCGTCAGAGTCACGGTCATCTCGACCGTCTCGACGCAGCCGCCGATGATCGCCGACGAACTGCGCCGCCAGGCGGACGAGTTCACCGATATCGTGACCCTGATGAGCCGAATCGGCCGGGACGCGTCCGAGCGCCCGCCGCGCAACTACGACCGGCGCAGCTCGGCCGGCCCGGCGCTCGCGCCGGCCGATCAGGAAGGCCCGGAGGCCTGACGACAGCCCTCGTCCCGCGCGGCGATCCGCCGGGCGACTGTCCCCTCTGCCCGCGCCTGGTCGCGTTTCGCCAGCAGGCCAGGGACCGCAATCCCGCCTGGTTCAACGCCCCCGTCCCCTCCTTCGGCAGCGCGGACGCAAGATTGCTCGTCGTCGGCCTCGCGCCGGGACTGCAGGGCGCGAACCGGACGGGCCGGCCCTTCACCGGCGACTGGGCGGGCGACCTTCTCTACGAGACCCTGGCAAGCTTCGGCTTCTCGGTCGGCCAGTACGACGAGCGGCCCGACGACGGGCTCGTCCTAACCGACTGCGTGATCACCAACGCGGTGCGGTGCGTGCCGCCTGCCAACAAGCCCACCCCGGCCGAGATGACGACGTGCCGCCCGTTCCTCGAGACCACCGTCGCGCTCCTGCCCCGCCTTCGCGCGATCGTCGCGCTCGGCCGCGTAGCGCATGAAAGCGTCGTCCGGGCGCAGGGGCTGCGGCTCGCGGCCGTGGCGTTCGGGCACGGCGCGGCGCACGAGGTCGGAAGGACCGCCCCGCTTCGCCTCTTCGACAGCTATCACTGCTCGCGCTACAACACGAACACCGGCGTCCTGACCCCCGCCATGTTCCGCGACGTGTTCGCGCGCGTCCGCGCATTCCTGGACGGCGAAGCCGAGGAACCCCGCCCGGCTTGACCGACCCCGTCCCGGTTTGCCCCTTCGCCCCGCCGAAGCGGGGAGAAGGTGCCCGACAGGGCGGATGAGGGGCGTTCTCCGACCGCGGACTCCCTACCGACCGGTCACCCCTTGTCGCGCATCAGGCGCGACTTTTCCCGGTTCCAGTCGCGGACCTTCTCGGTCTCGCGCTTGTCGTGCAGCTTCTTGCCCTTGCCCAGCGCGATGGTGAGTTTGGCGATGCCGCGGTCGTTGAAGTAGACCTTGAGGGGCACGATGGTCATGCCCTCCCGCTCCACGCTGTTCTTCAGCTTGGTGATCTCGCGGGCCCGCATCAGCAGCTTGCGGGGCCGCCGCGGCTCGTGATTGAAGCGGTTGCCCTGCAGGTATTCCGGGATGTTGGCGTTGATCAGAAAGAGCTCGCCGCGCTCGGCCGACGCGTAGCTCTCCGCGATGGTGGCCTTGCCGGTGCGCAGCGCCTTGACCTCGGTGCCCGACAGCATGATGCCCGCCTCGAAGGTCTCGCCGATGGCGTAGTTATAGCGGGCCCGCCGGTTGTCGGCCACGATCTTGAAGTTGCTTTTCTTCTCGGGCAAATGCGTTCCGTCAGTCGTGCAGCACGCCGGCATGGCGCATGGCGGCGCGGATGGCGGTCTGCGTCGCCTCCCCGACCGGAACCATGGGAAGCCGCGCGTCCTCGGCCATGTAGCCGAGCAGCGACAGCGCGTATTTCGGTCCCGCTGGGCTGGGCTCGAGGAACAGCGCCTTGTGGAGCGGCGCGAGGCGGTCCTGCAGGGCGAGCGCCGTCGCGTAGTCGCCGTTGAGGCAGGCGTTCTGCTGGTCGGCGCAGGCCTTGGGCGCGACGTTGGCCGTCACCGAGATCACCCCGTGGCCGCCCGCCGCCATGGCGGCCAGCGCGGTCATGTCCTCGCCCGACAGCTGGATGAAGTCCGGCCCCATGGCGTGGCGCTGGAGGGAGACGCGGGCGACGTTGCCGGTCGCGTCCTTGACCCCGGCGATGTTGGGCAGCTCGAAGAGGCGCTTCATCGTCTCGACCGACATGTCCACCACCGAGCGCGGCGGGATGTTGTAGATGATGATCGGCAGCCCGACGGCGTCGTTGATCGCCTTGTAGTGGCGGAACAGCCCTTCCTGGCTGGGCTTGTTGTAGTAGGGCGTCACGACCAGCACGCCGTCGGCCCCCGACTGCTCGGCATGGCGGGCGAGGTCGACGGCTTCCACCGTGTTGTTGGAGCCCGCCCCGGCGATCACCGGGACCCGGCCCCGCGCCTCGCCGACGCAGATTTCGACCGCCCGCCTGTGTTCGTCATGGGTGAGCGTCGGGCTTTCCCCCGTAGTGCCGACGGGCACGAGCCCGTGGATGCCGCTCTCGATCTGCCAGTCGATCAGGGCCCGGAAGGCGTCCTCGTCGAGCCGGCCGTTGCGGAACGGCGTCACCAGCGCGGTCATGGAGCCTTTGAAACGTGATGACGACATGCGCATGCTCGCGGGGGGAAGGTCGGCGGACGCGGCGTCGGCGAGACTGGCCGCGCCCCACAGGCGCCGTATATGAAGGCTCCAATGAGCCGCGAAGGTTTAAACGGTCGTGCGCCCTGTGGGAAGGGGTCTCCACGGCCGCATGGCCGTGCCTGCGGAGCGGTTAACGAAGTGTAAGCTCTACGCCGCGAGGATGGCGGCATCGCATCGAAGGCGTTTTGCGAACGGCCCAGGATCGTTGAAAGAATGACGAAGCGTCGCGTCATCGCCGGGGGAGCCGTCGCCGTGGTCGCGGCGGCCTGCGTCGCTGTGTCCTGGCCGGCGGCGCGGCACGCCTTGCGCCACACGGTCGCCCAGCACACCCATATCCGCTTCGGCCGGACGCACGCGACGCCGGTGGTGGCCGTGCGGCAGGACGTGCCGGCGCCGGCCGCTCCCGAAGCGCCCGACCTGCGTTTCGCGTCCCAGCCCCTCGCGGCCGTCAGGGGGGGTCCGCTGGGCCCCTCGCGGCTCGACGGCTCGGCCTTCCTGCCGCCGACGGCCGTCGGCGGTCCGCCGGCGGCACCGGCCGAAGCCGCCGCTCTCGACCGTACGAGCGAGCCGAGCGCCGCGATCCCGGCCGCGGGGTCGGATCTTTCCGGCGACCTCGCCGGCGCGCGCCAGGCGATGCGGCACTACCACGACAGCGACCTTGCGGCCGGCGACGAGTTCGCCCGCCCGATGGGGGGCGTGCTCAAGACCGCGCTCGACTGGGCGGCGATCCGGCTCGACTCGCACGAGGCGGGGCTCCCCCGCCTGCAGGGCTTCCTCGCCGCCCATCCGGGCTGGCCGCTGCAGCCCTGGATCGAGCGGCGGGTCGAGGAGACGCGGTCGCAGAACCGCGAGCCCGCCGCGATCCTGGCGCTGTTCGCCACCGAGGCCCCCAGGACCATCGCGGGGCGGCTCAGCCTCGCCCGGGCCCGGACTGCGAGCGGCGACACGGCCGGCGCCGCGGCCCTGGTGCAGGCGGTCTGGCGAGGCGAGGACTTCTCCGCTCTCGAGGAGGCCTCCATCCTGCGCGAGTTCGGCACGCTGCTGCGCAAGGACGACCACAAGGCGCGCGCCGACCGCCTGCTTTACAAGGACGGCGCGCCCACGGCCGCCTTCCGGGCCGCGGCCCTGGCGGGACCGGATGTCGTCGCGCTCGCGCGGGCCCGCGCAGCCACGCCCTCGGATGCCATGCTGGCCGCCGTGCCGAAGCCGCTGCAGGGGGACCCCGGCCTCCTGTTCGCCCGCATCCAGAAGGCCCGCCATGCCGGCCGCATCGAGGAGGCCGCGGCGCTGATGGCGACCGCCCCGCGCGATGCCGCGGCCCTGGTCGACGGGGACGCCTGGTGGGTCGAGCGGCGTCTGCTCGCCCGCAAGCTGCTCGATGCCGGCAACCCGGCGCTCGCCTATGCGGTCGCGGTCGCCGCGACCCCCGATACCCCGGCCATGAAGATCGAGGCGGCGTTCCACGCCGGCTGGATCGCGCTCCGGTTCCTCCAGAACCCCGCCTTGGCGGCCCCCCATTTCGCCGCCGTGTCCGGCCTTGCCGAGACCCCGATCTCGAATGCCCGCGGGGCCTACTGGCAGGCCCGCGCCGCCGAGGCGCAGGGCCTCGCCGCCGAGGCGGCCCGCTTCTACGCCGCCGCGGCCGACTGGCGGACCACCTTCTACGGGCAGCTCGCC
>CAXUMV010000157.1:0-1542 GCA_964252065.1 uncultured Lichenihabitans sp. | reverse complement strand
CACAGCCAAGCTCGGGCACGGCGCGGTGGGCCTGCGCCGGCCGGCCGTGCCCGTGACCGGCGAGGCCCGCAGCGAGGCCGTGCGGGCCGTCGAAGTCCTGTTCGCCTTGGGCGAGCGCGACATGGCCGTCTCGCTCGCCCTCGCGGTCGCCAAGACCGAGCCCGACGCCGCGCAGGTGGCCGCCCTCGTGGCCGCCGTCCAGGCCACGGGCGATGCGCGGGCGACCCTGATGGTCGGCAAGGCGGGCACCCAGCGCGGGATGCCGGTCGACGAGGCCGCCTTCCCGACCTTCGGGGTCCCGGGCTACCAGCCGATCGAGCCCTCGGCCGACCGCGCGACCGTGCTCGCGATCGCCCGGCAGGAAAGCGAGTTCGATCCCCGCTCGGTCTCCTCGGCGGGCGCGATGGGGCTCATGCAGCTCATCGCCTCGACCGCGCGCAAGACCGCGCAGGACGCGGGCGTCGGCTTCGACCAGGGCCGCCTGCTCTCCGATGCGGCCTTCAACGCCCGCATCGGCGCGGCCCATCTCGGCCGGCTGCTGAACGACCTCGACGGCTCCTACATCCTGACCTTCGCGTCCTACAACGCGGGTCCGCGCAAGGTGCGGGACTGGATGGCGGCCTACGGCGACCCGCGCAAGCCCGGGGTCGACCCGGTGGACTGGATCGAGCGCATCCCCTTCACCGAGACGCGCAACTACGTCCAGCGCGTCTTCGAGAACCTGCAGATGTACCGCGCCCAGTTCGGCATGCCGACCGCCGCCCTCACCCCGGCGGCCGCCGCCGGCAAGGGCACCTGAGGCGGGGAGGACACCGATGACTGAATTCAAGAGCCGCTTCTTCGAGGCGCCGGACGGCCTGCGGCTGCACGCGCGCGACTACGGCCGCCCCGACGCCGACGCCCCGACGGTGCTGTGCCTGCCCGGGCTGGCGAGGACCACCGCCGACTTCGACGCCCTGGCCCGGCATCTGGTCGCCGCCGACCCCGCCCGCCGCGTGCTCGCGTTCGACTATCGCGGCCGCGGCCTGTCGGCTCGCGACCCCGATCCCGCCAACTACGACGTGCCGGTCGAGCTCGGCGACATCCTGGCGGTGCTCGATGCGCATGGCGTGGGCGAGGCCGTGCTGGTCGGCACCTCGCGCGGGGGCCTGCACACCATGGTGCTGGCCGCCCTGCGGCCGTCCCTGATCCGCGGCGCGGTGCTGAACGACATCGGCCCGGTCGTCGAGGCGAGCGGCCTCGCCCGCATCCGCGGCTATGTCGGCAAGCTGCGCCAGCCCACCTCCTGGGCGGACGCGGTCGCGATCCTGCGCTCGATCGCGGCCACGCAGTTCACCGGCCTCTCGGACGCCGACTGGCTGGCCTATGCCGAGGCGACCTTCGAGGACGACGGCGGCTCCTTCCGCCCGCGCTACGATCCGGCGCTGATGGACAACCTCGCCAAGCTCGACCTCGATGCCGTGCCGACGCTCTGGCCGCAGTTCGAGGCGCTGGGTCGGGTGCCGGTCCTCGTGATCCGGGGGGAGAACTCGGAGCTTCTGT
>CAXUMV010000156.1:1413-8061 GCA_964252065.1 uncultured Lichenihabitans sp. | reverse complement strand
CACGGCCACGATGTCGGTGACACGGTCCTGCGTGGCATCGGCGAGCAGCTGCGTACGACGCCGCAGCTCTCCGACGGGGTTTACCGCTATGGGGGTGAAGAGTTCCTGGTGTTACTTCCGGGGTATGCGCCCGACGCCGCGCACGATGTCGCCGAGCAGCTCCGGCAGCGCATTTCTGGTTCTACTTATGGCGGTATCGCGGTGACGGTCTCCGCCGGCGTGACCAGCGCGCAGGGTGTCGGGTTGAGCTTCCACGACCTGCTGCGCGCTGCCGATCGGGCACTGTACGACGCCAAGCGGACCGGTCGGGACCGGATCTGCGTGGCCTCCTGAGGCATCTCTGGGGCTCTGTCGCGACCGCCCCGTAGCCTGCTGGCGTGGCCCGTCTCGCCTCGGTGTTGGAACGGTTTCTGCTGCCGCTGGTGCTGGCGTTCGCGGTCCTCGGCGTGACCGTTCCAGCGCCCGCGCGGCAGGCCGTCGAGCACCACGGCGTGACCGCCGCGCTGGTCGTCCTGGTCTTCGCGGTCGGCCTCGGCCTGCCCGTCACGGCGCTTTCCCAGGCCCGCGCGAACAGTGTGCGAATCGCTGCCGTCGTACTCGTTCCCATCGTCGTCCTGCCCGGGATCGCCTGGGCCGCCAGCCGTCTAGTGAACCCAGGTCACCTGCGGGACGGTGTTCTCGCTGTCGGAGTCGCCCCCACCGAGGTGGCGGCCGTCGCCCTCGCTGCCCTCGCTGGTGGGAGCGCCGCGCTGAGCGCCGCCGTCCTCGTGGGGAGCACCATCGGCTCGGTGCTGCTGGCCGGACCGATCCTCCATCTCCTGGCGACGACGACCGGCAGCGCCTCGCCTGGTTCCCTGCTGCTGTCGTTGCTACGGATCGTCGCCCTGCCTCTGGCAGCGGGCATTGCCGTGAGAGCTGTCCTTCCGGCCCGTCGCGAGCTTGACGTCGTCAGCTCCGCGGGCGCCTCGGGGGCCGTGCTCGTACTGATCTGGCTCGTCGCCGGACAGGCGCACCTCGATACCGCCTACCTGCGGGCCGGGCTCGCGCTGTTGGTGTTTCTGGCCGGCAGCACAGCCACCGGCGCACTGTTGACCCGCGGCCTGCCTCGATCCCTCCGGACATCGCTGCTGCTGCCGGTTGCCATGCGGGACTTCGCGATTGCCGCCGGGATCGCCACCCAGGCGTTCGGTGCCGCGGCAGCCGCACCCCTGGGGATCTACGGGGTCCTGGTGCTGCTCCTCGGAGCCACGGCCGCTCGAACGCGCGGGTTGTAAGGCCTGGAACCCGCCACCGTCACTCCGGCGGTAGCGCCACCCCGGACCGAATCGGCGGCGGGACGCGAGCCGACGGCACTCCTGGCGATCATCCTGATCAGCTACTTCATGATCCTGCTCGACAACTCGATCATCTTCACCGGCATCCCCTCCATCCAGCGGTCGCTGCACCTGTCCCCGACGGGGTTGTCGTGGGTCCAGGACGCATACACGTTGGTCTTCGGCGGGCTGCTGCTGGTCGGGTCCCGGATCGGCGACGTGCTCGGCAGGCGACGGGTTTTCGTCGTCGGGCTCGCCGTGTTCGCCACGGCCTCGTTCCTGGTCGGGATCGCGCCCACGGGCTGGTTCGCCATCGTCGCCCGCGCCCTGCAAGGGGTCGGCGCGGCTATCGTCGCCCCGTCGTCACTGGCCCTGTTGCAGGCCAGCTTCCCCGCCGGGCGGGAACGGTCACGGGCGGTCGCCTGGTACGGCGCGACAGCGGGCATCGGCGCGAGCCTCGGCCTGGCCGTCGGCGGGGCGCTCGCGGACTGGGTGAGTTGGCGTGCCGGTTTCTTCATCAACGTCCCCATCGGCCTCCTCGGGGTCGTGCTCGTCTCGGTGTTCATCGATGAGACCCCGCTCGTGCGCGGCGAACCCTTCGACGGGCTCGGCATGGTGCTCTCCGGCCTCGCGCTCGGCTGCCTGTTCTTCGGGTTCGAGCTGACGAGCCACACGGGGGAGGGCGCAAGGGCCGCGCTGCTGCTCGCCGTCGGCGTCGCGGCCGGTGCGCTCTACCTGCGCCATGCCCGCATCCACCCCGCCCCGATCCTCGATCTCGGCCTGATGCGGGTGCCGAATTTCGGCACCTCCGTCATCGCGGGCTCGTTGACGCGGATCACGCAAGGCGCGCAGCCCTTCCTGCTGCCCCTGATGCTGCAGCTCGAGTTCGGCCTGAGCGCCGCCCAGAGCGGCTCCATCGTCATCGCCACCGCGGTCGGCTCGATGGCCATGAAGGCGTTCGCTCCGGTCCTGCTGCGCCGCTTCGGGTTCCGCACCAGCCTGATCGTCGGCGGCGTCCTGGCCAGCGGGGGCTATGCGGTCTGCGCGCTGTTTCGCCCGGACTGGCCGCTGCCGCTGATCTTCGCGATCCTGGTGCTCTGCGGCTTCTTCATGTCGTTCCAGTTCACCGCCTACAACACGGTCGCCTTCGCCGACATCCCGCCCGAGCGCATGAGCGCCGCGACGAGCTTCTACACGACCTTCCAGCAGCTGATGCTCTCGGTCGGCATCTGCGTCGCGGCCCTCGCGCTGCACGGATCGACCCTGCTGCAGGGCCACGTGGTTCCCTCGCTCGGGGACTTCTCGGCGGCGTTCCTGGCCGTGACCACCATCTCGCTCGCCGCGACCTTCTGGAACGTCGCGTTCTCGCCCGATGCCGGGCAGGAGATCAGCGGTCACCAGCGGTCCGTGCCCGCGGTCTCGACCGCGGTGGCCGAGGGCATCGATCAGGCCAAGTCGGCCTGATCGGCCAGCCTGATTACTCCAGCGGCGCGACGGCCACGGGGGCCTTGGCCGGCTCCTCGGGCTTGACGGGCGCCGCGGCCTTGGCCGGGCCGCGCCTGACCTCGGCCGCCTTCTCGTCCTGCTCTCGGCTGCCGGGGATGGCGAGGGGGTTGCTGGAGATCGCGCGGCCGGACCGGTCGGAGGGCACCGCCGCGGGCGGCGACGCCGGGGCGCTCGGGGCCGGCAGGCTTGCCTCGGTGGGGGCTCGCGCCGGAGCGGGGCGGGGCGGGGCCACGGTGCGGGGCAGGCTCGGCGCGGCCGAGGGGGGCGCGAGCGGGGCGGACTCGATGGGCTCCTGGTGGATGGTCTCCGGCGCGCCGTCGGGCGCACGCGACTGGCGCCGCGGACGCAGGGTGCGCACGGGCGGCTGGCTCGGCGCCTGGTAGAACGGCCGGTCCCCGTAGGACGGGCGGGAGGGCTCGACGGCATCGGGTTCGTCGTCGCCGAACAGCCGCGCGAAGAACCCGCCGTTCGGACGGCGATCCCCCATCGGCACGCGGCCCGGCGGCACCGGGCCGGGCGGGATCGTCGGATCCCGGTAGAGGCGCTCCACGCGCTCCACATTGACGGCACGGCGCTGCAGGATGCGCCCGCTGTCGGCCGCGATGATCAGCTGCTCGCGATCTCCGCGCCGGCCGACGACCTGCGCCACGTAGACGTCGTCGTTGCGGATGGGGCGGGCCAGCACCCGGAACCCATGCTGGATCGCGACCCGCGCAGCGTCGTCGGACGACAGCCGCCCCTGCTCCCAGAAGAACTGCGCCTGGGCAGGGCGGGGTACTAGCAGGCCCGACGCGACCAGGAGGGCGGCGACCGCGACGCAGCCGCGGCGGCGTCCGCGCGACCTTTGGGGCATTCCCGCCTGTTCCGTCATCGCCGCGCCATCCACCATCGACCAACCCTGATCTATTCAATTGCGGATCATTGCGGCAAGCCTGGGACCCCTTGGGAACTCGACCTGGGATTATTCTCTCCAGCCTCCGGTCATACGTCCCCTCTACCAGGCGGCCGTGGACGCTTTCCATGGGCGGCCAGCACCGCCTCGAAGGCCGCGGCGTCGGCGTAGGCCCTCTGCGTGCCGCGTCGGGTGATGGAATCGGCGGCGTAGAGCGCGGCCTTGCCCAAAGCGTCCACCACCGTGTCCCCGCCCACCAGGAAGCGCGCGAAGCTGCCGATGAAGGCGTCGCCCGCCCCGGTCGTGTCGACCGGCGTGACCGGCACCGGAGCGATCCTGACGGCCTCGCCCGCCGTGACCAGCATGGCGCCGCGCGAGCCCATCGTCACGATCACGCATTCGGCCCCGCGCGCGATCAGGTGCCGGGCCGCCGCCTCGATCTCCGCCTCGTTCCCGGCCGGCCTGCCCGAGAGGATCACGAGTTCGGTCTCGTTGGGCACCAGGAAGGTCGCGTGGCGCACGCGCTCGGGATCGAGGTCGCGGCGCGCCGGGGCGGGATTGAGCAGGGTGCGGATGCCGTGCGCGCGGCCGAACGCGATCGCGGCATAGACGGTCTCGACCGGCACCTCGAGCTGCAGCAGGATGAGGTCGCAGCCCTTGAGGTCGTCCGCCGCGGCGTCGATGTCGGCCGGCGACAGGTCGGCGTTGGCGCCTTTGACGATCAGGATGGCGTTCTCGCCCGCCGGGTCGACCACGATCGAGGCGACCCCGCTCGAGCGGCCCGGCACCTCCCTCACATGGCGGCAATCGACGCCGTGCGAGGCGAGGTTGCGGATCGAGGGATCGCCGAACGCGTCCTGGCCGACCTTGCCCACCATCATGACCGCGGCGCCGAGCCTGGCGGCCGCCACCGCCTGGTTGGCGCCCTTGCCGCCATGTCCCATCGCGAAGGTCGGCGCCACGAGCGTCTCGCCCCAGGCCGGCATGCGCTCCCCGTAGGTGACGAGATCCATCATGATGCTGCCGATCACGGCGATGCGTCCTGCCATCGGCTGGTCCCTCCCTGGTTCGGACCATCTAGCCGATCCGGGGAGCCGACCGCAAAGCCCGGGCCGTCATCCGGTCTTCTGGAGCAGGAAGCTCGCGGACAGGAAGTCGCCGCCGGTCCGCTCGTCGAACAGCATGTCGCGGACCGTCATGCCGCAGGCGGCGAACAGCGCGAAGAGGTGATGCTGGGGAACGACATGCATCTCCATGACGGCCTCGCCGGCCGCGAGGCGCTCGAGGTAGTCGCCGATGCGGAACCGGTAGCCGCGCTGGTGCACGGGCAGCTGGAAATACGCGATCCCGCCGATCGACAGCCGGCCGAAGACCGCCTTCAGCATCGCATGGATCAGCGGGGGCGGGTTGTGCTGCAGGGTGATCAGCGAGAAGAAGAGGTCGAAGGGCGCCTGGTCGCCCAGCACCGAGAGGTCGGTGAGGGGTAGGAAATCCACGTTGCGGAGCCCGCGCGAGCGCAGGCGGTCGCGGGCGATCGCCAGATGCGGCCGCGACACGTCGCAGGCGACGACATGCCGGAAGCGGCCCGCGAGATGTTCGGTCAGCCGGCCGACGCCGCAGCCGAGCTCGAACACGCGGGCCTGCGCGTTCAGCGGCATCTCGGCCCGCGCGAGCGCCGCCTCCAGGGCCACGATGTCGACGGCGCCCGAGGCGTAAAAGCTCTCGAGATTGCCGCCGATCTGCTCGGGCAGGAAGGCGGCGTTGGTCAGCACGGACCAGTGCGGCCGCTCCTGCCCCAGCGCCTCCCAGGTCCGTTTGACGTGGCCGACCAGGGCGTCGAAGCAGGCGCGGTCGACCTCGACGTCGACGCGGTTGGCGGGGGCCAAGAGGTCGTTGGTCGGCTTGCGGCCTGCGGACGCCCCTCCGCCATATTCGGGCGAGTCCATGAAGTCGTGGCGCAGCTGCAGCCAGTCGGCAAGATCCAGCTTTGCCGTAACGGCGGCCTCGCTCTCCGGCTCCCGTCCCAGGAGCAGGCGGTAGGCATCGATGACTTCGCTGCGTGTGACCACGATCGACCTCCTATCGGCGCCCCTTACGGTGTGGAAGGCGACGTCGCGGGCGGGGCGGCGCCGTCCCGGCGTGTCAGCGTCGGCGGTCCTGGCGTGCCCGCATGGCCCGGTCATAGGCCAGCAGCATGCGCCTCGCGGCGGCGGGCCAGGTGTACTGGTCGTGCACGAGCTGCCGGCGCAGCGCGCGCAGGCGTGGGCTGTCGCTGTCGATGGCGCGCCGCACCGCCGCCGCGATGCTGTCGAGGCTGCCCGGATCGCAGTACTCCGCGACGTCGCCGAAATATTCCCGCTCCGCCGACCGCCGGCTCAGCACGAGCGGGATGCCGATGGCCGCCGCTTCCAGCGCCGTGCCGGGGGCGCCTTCGGCCCAGCTCGGCTGCACGAGGACGGCGGCCCCCGCGATGGCGGAGGCGAGCATGCCGCCGTCCTCGATCCGGCCCAGGAACGCCGTCCCGGGCGGGGCCTGGCGCCGCACCGCCTCGCCGTATTGCGACTGACGTCCCCCGCCGATCAGCGCGATGGGACGCCCCAGCGCCCGGCAGGCCTGCACCAGCAAGAGCTGGTTCCTGCGCGGCTCGAGCGCGCCGATGTTGAGGATGTGACCCCGCAGGCCATGGGCGTCCTGGAAGGCGGCGCCGGTCGCTCCCTCGTAGCGGGCGGGGTCGGTCCCGATGGGGATGACGCTGTGGTGGCTCCCTCCGACCCCGAGCGCCGCCAGGCTGTCGCGCTCGTGCCGGCTCATCAGGACGACGTGGTCGGCGAGGTCGCACATGTCGCGCAGCTTGCCCAGGAGCCCGGGCGCATCGTGCTCAATCTGCTGCGCCGGCGGACCGGCCGCGGCGGCATGGGTCGCGAGGAGAGCCGCGAT
>CAXUMV010000156.1:0-1403 GCA_964252065.1 uncultured Lichenihabitans sp. | reverse complement strand
ATGCGGGCCTCCCTGCCTTCGGACGAGCGCGTCTCGTCCAGGGCCGCCGGGATGGCCTGCGCGAGCCGCTCGGTCGAGAGGTCGTGGAAGTCGGGCGAGACCACGGTCGCGATGCGCTCCGCCCCGGCCGTACGCAAGAGCTCGAGGGCGGCATCCGGCGCGCAACCCGCAAAGACGTGCAGCAGGTCGCCCTCGTGTCCGGCCGCGAGGCCGTCCGTCACGACCTGCACGCGGTGGCCGAGTGCGCGGATCGCATCGGCGAGCAGCCTGACCCGCCGGGGCGGCACGCCGCGCCGCAGGTCCGCCGGGCGGTGGACGGCCAGCGTGACCTTGAGGCGCGTCACAGCCATGGCGGCAGGATCGGCCGTGCCGAGAAGCCCTGCGTCGCCTCCGGCGAGCTGAGCAGCAGGAGCACGAGATCGCGCGGGGTGACCTCGCCGCCGACCAGCTTGGCCGTGTAGGTCGCAAGACCCGTCGCATCGGGCGGCCGCCCGAGGCAGAGCTTGTAGGCGACGGCGAGGACGCGCTCGGCGTTGGCCGGCGTGGCGGCGCCGGGCATCGCGCGCAGGATGGTGTCGACCGTGGGCCGCCGGGCGGCCAGGACGTCCTCGACCGTGCTCGGCCGGTCGGCGGCCGCGTTCACGATGTGGAACGGCCCGCGCCGAAGCGGGACCCCCGTGCCGGCCTCGAGGATGTCGACCGCCGCGGTCCCGGCCGGCAGGTCGGCGGCCGCGATCGAGATCACGAAGCCGGCGGCGTCCGGCCGGTCGGGATCGGGAAGGCTGGCCGCGACGCGTCCGAGCACCCGGCTTCCGGTCCGGAGTTCGAGCTGCGGATCGGTGCCGTCGTGGGCGAGCCGGTCGAGGGTTCCCGTGACGGTCCAGCGGCGGTGGGTCTCCTCGAAGCGGATGTCGGTGAGGGTGCAGCGGTCCGGCACGCTGGCCGGGGCCTGCAGGTCGCCGTCGTCCACCACGAGTTCGCTGCCCGCGATGGCGGCGTCCGGTTCGCCCGCCACCTCGACCGAGACGCGCATCGGCCCGGCACCGCGGCTCGGCAGGACGAGGGAGAAGCCGTAGCAGCCATCGCCCTTGCCGAGCGCCAGCAGCTCCGGCCGGAACTCCTGCGCGCGGGCGGTCGCGACCCGGCGCCCGTCCTGGTGCAGTTCCACGGTGAGGCGCTCCAGCGGCTCCGACCGCCGCCAGGCCCAGCCGCGCACGAGGCCGCCGGCCACGATGCCGAGGCAGGCTCCCTGCACGTCGGCCGGCAGCCCGACGGCGGAGCCCTCGGGTCTCGACTCGGCGCGGCCCCTCGAGGGAACGCGGTAGGGGGTCGGGTAGGAGGCAAGCTCCAGCTGTGGGCGCCGGATGACGGCTGCGGCCCGCTTCTGCCCCGGGAAGTGCACG
>CAXUMV010000155.1:0-8062 GCA_964252065.1 uncultured Lichenihabitans sp. | reverse complement strand
GCAGCAGCACCATGAGCGGTGGAAAGGCGAGGACGATGTCGACGGTGCGCATCAGGCCCATGTCGAGCCAGGCTCCTGAATAGCCGGCCACGACGCCGACGACGACGCCGATCCCGTAGGCCGCGATCGTGGCGGCGCCCGCCATCAGGATGACGGTCTCCCCCCCGTTCAGCACGCGCGAGAACACGTCACGGCCGAGGAAGTCCGTGCCGAGCAGGAAGCCGTCGCCGGGGGGCGCGCCCGACAGGCCCAGCGTGTCGGCGGGCGCGTAGGGCGCCAGGACCGGGCCCAGGAAAGCGACCAGCAGCACGACGAGGAGGATCGCCGCTCCCGCCGCCCCGCCGCCCCGGGACACGATCGCGCGCAGGGCGGCGAGGCCCGTCACAGCGAGGTCCTGACACGCGGATCGAGCAGGATGCTCGCGATGTCGGCCATGAGGTTGATGGCGATGTAGGCGCCCGACAGGAGCGTCGCGATCACCATGGTCTCCTGGATGTCCCGCGCCGCGATGGCGCGGACGAGCAGTCCGCCGACGCCGGGGTAGTTGAAGACGCTTTCCACGACCACGATGCCGCCGAGCAGGTATTGGATCTGCTGGGCCAGGATCTGGACGCTCGGCACGAGCGCGTTGGGAAGCAGGTAGCGCAGGACGATCCGGCCCTCGCCGATGCCGTTGAGGCGGGCGACCGTGATGTACTCGCGGCTCATGACCTCGATGACGGACGCGCGCAGCTGGCGCGCCCCGAAGGCGAGGCTGATCAGCAGGAGGGTGAGGACCGGCAGCACGAGCGACGAGGGCGCGCTCAGCGGCGAGCCGCCCTCGGGGACGGAGCTGATCGGAGGGAACCATCCGAGCTGCGAGAAGAACACGAAGATTAGCACGGCGCCGATCAGGAACTCGGGCAGCGCGCTGACCGCGAGCGTCGAGTTGGACAGGACATGGTCGACCGGTCCGCCCGGTCGAAGGCCGCAGGCGACCCCGACCATGCCGGCGAGCGGAACGAAGAACAGGAGCACGACGCCCCCGAGGACCAGCGAGTTCGCGATGGCGGGCCAGACCACCTCGGCCACGGCGACGTGGTTGCCCTGCACCAGGGCGGCCGTCGACTGGCCGAAGTCTCCCTTGAGGAAGCTCCCCACGAAGCTCAGGTAGCGGGAGACGACGCTTCCATCCATGTGCAGCATCGCCTGCAGCTGGGCCACCCGATCCGGCGTGGCGCTGCGTCCGAGCACGACCTCGACGACGTTGCCCGGCAGCACCTGGATCGCGGCGAAGATGAGGACGCTCGCCACCGCCAGGGTCGCGAGGCCCGCCAGCAGGCGCTGCGCGCAGTAAACCAGGAGCGGAAAGGCCGTGGATCGCGCCGGTCGCGGTGCCTCGACCCGCGTTCCGATCGAGACAGGGTCCGTCACGTCCTCGAGCGCTGCGACCACGCGTCTACCTCAGGGTTGGCCGGCGTACGGCATCGGTCCGGATTTCCGTGGTCGACGCGGGTCAGTCACGGGGCGACCGCCTCTTCGGTTCTGGATCGCCCCGGCGCCCGGGCCGGCTCGACGGCGACGAGGAAGTCGAGGTCGCAGCCGTGGTTCGCCTGGTTGACGCTCTCGACCACCAGCCTGGCGAAGCCGCGCGCGGGCGTCGGCCGCCCCGCGGGCGGCACCCGTCTTGCCCGGCGCGCCGCCATCTCGGCCTCGGAGAGCTCGACGTTGAGCCGGCGGCCGGGCACGTCGAGCTCGATCGTGTCGCCGGTCTCGACGAGCCCGAGCGGCCCGCCCACGGCCGACTCGGGGGCGACATGCAGCACCGCGGTCTGCTTGACGGTGCCCCCCAGCCGCGAGTCCGTGATGCGGACCATGTCGACGATGCCCTGCTTCAGCAGCTTGTCGGGCACCGCGATGCGCCCGGACTCCGGCATGCCCGACCCCTTCGGCCCCTCGCCGCGCAGCACGATCACGTCGCCGGGCCGCACGTCGAAATCGGGGTCGTAGAGGGTGCGGTCGAGCTCGGCCCTGCCTTCGAACACGACGGCCCGGCCCCGGTGGACCAGGAGCTCCGGGGAGGAGACGCCGATGCGGATGATCGCGCCGTCCGGCGCGATGTTGCCGAACAGCACCGAGATGCCGCGCGGCTCGGCGATGGGGCTCTCCAGCGTGCCGATCACCCGGGGGTCCTCGATGGCCGCGCCGCCGATCTCCGCGCCGAGCGTGCGGCCCGTGACCGTGATCACGTCCCGGTGCAGCAGCGGGCCGAGCGCGTTGAGCAGCGCCGGGACGCCCCCGGCGTTGAAGAAGTCGTTCATGTAGAAGGTGCCCGAGGGCCGCAGGTTGAGCAGCACGGGCGTCGAGGTGGACAGGCGGTCGAACTGCTCGAGCTTCAGGCCGATGCCAAGGCGCCCGGCGATCGCGAGCAGGTGCATGACGGCGGCGCTCGACCCGTCGATCGCCGCCAGCGTCCGGATCGCGTTGTCGAAGGCCGCGGCGGTCATGATCTCGGAGGGGCGCAGGTCGGCGGCGATGAGCTGCATGATGTATTCGCCGACGTTGCGCGCCATCGCGACGCGCCGGGAGTCGACCGCCGGGATCGCACAGCTGCCGGCCGGTGCCATGCCGAGCGCCTCGGCGATGGTGGCCATGGTGCCGGCCGTCCCCATCGTGCTGCAGTGTCCCGGGCTGCGCTCCAGCGAGTTCTCGAGGGAGGTGATGTCGGACTGGTCGAGCTCGCCCCGCTGCACGGCCTCCAGCGCCTTGTGGAAGTCCGTTCCCGATCCGACGTCCCGCCCGCGCCAGAAGCCGCTGAACGAGGGACCGCCGGGCAGCACGATGGCGGGCAGGTCGATCGAGGCCGCGGCCATGAGCATGGCCGGGATCGTCTCGTCGCAGGCGCCGAGCATCACGAGACCGTCGATCGAGTAGATGCTTGCCGTCTGCTCGATCTCCATCGCGAGCAGGTTGCGATGCATGAACGAGGCGCCCAGCGGCAGCGCGCTGTCGGCCCCCATGGTCATGGTGTTGAAGACGCGCGGAAGGCCGCCCGACTGGAGGACCGCCTCCTTCACGCCCTCGACCATGCCGCCGAAATGCATGTGGCAGCGGTTGAAGTCGCTGGTGTTGTTGCAGATGCCGACGATCGGCTTGCGATAGTCCTTCTCGCGCAGGCCCTGCACCTTCATGGACGAGCGCAGCAGGAACCCGTCGACGCCGGTGGCCTCGGTCCAGGCCTGGCTGCGAAGGCGGCGTTTGGTGCCGGGCGCGTCGTCATCCGTCATGGTGCGTCCTTCATCCTGTCCGACCGGCGTCCGGGCTAGGCGTGCCGGGCGGGATCGCGGTAGCGGGGCCCCCGCTCCGTGACGCCGTCGAGCACGCCGGTCATGTATTCCTCGGCGAAGTCTTCCTGCCCCGCCGGGTGGCGGCGCTCGGTCGGGTAGTTCAGCCGGTCGAGGACCGCGGGGGCCATGTAGTAGGCCGCGCTCACCAGGAGCGCCGCGATGCCGAAGCTCTCGGGATCGTCGGCCGAAAGCCGCTTCGCCCCGCTCCAGTCGACGTCGGGCGGAATGGCTTCGATGGCGGCCCTGATCTCCTGGTCGGTGTAGCCGCAGGCCTTGACGGCGGTCCGCAGCAGGGCATCGAAGGCCGCCACCTCGCCGGCCCCGGGCATCGTGGCCGTCCCGGGGATGAGGGCCGCGGCGAGCCGGGTGAGCCGGTCGATGTCCGCGGGCTCGAGCGGGAGGTCGCTCATGCGGCCACCGGATGCCGCTTGGCCGGGACGCTCTGCTGGCGGGCGGTCTCGGCGATGTGCTCGGCGGTGCGCAGCGCCATGGCCGCGATGGTCGCGGTCGGGTTGACGCCCCCGCTGGTCACCATCACGCTGCCATCCACGATGAAGAGGTTCGGCACGTCGTGGCTCCGCCCGAACCTATCGACGACCGAGGTGCGGGGATCGTTCCCCATCCGCGCGGTCCCCAGGATATGGCCGGGGGCCTCGCGCCAGAGCGGGGTCTTGGAGATGTGCGTGGCGCCCGCGGCCTGATGCATCTCGACCATGCGGTCGAGCGCGAAATCGAGGCTCTTCTGCGTGTTCTCGCTGATCCGGTACTCGATGCGCGGCGCCGGGATGCCATCGCTGTCCTTCAGCACCGGGTCGAGCGTTACGTGGTTGGTCTCTTCGGGCAGGTCTTCGATGTTGCCCGCCCAGCTCAGGGCGTGGCCCGCATATTTCGCCATGTCGTGCACCGCGGCGCCCCACCGCTGGTCGAAGGGCAGGTGGTCGAAGGCCGACAGCACGCGCAGCACGCCCGGCACCGGCATCAGGTTCATCTTCGACCCCCGGTAGAAGCCGCGCGAGCGGTCCGTCTCGTAGAATTCGAGGGAGTACATCAGCTGCCCGGCGGGGCCCTTCCAGCTCTCGATCTCGTCATCATAGAGGCCGACGGCCTCGTTGTTGGGGTGCAGCATCAAGTTTTTGCCGACGAGGCCGGAGGAATTGGCGAGCCCGTCGGGAAAGGTCGCCGAGGCGGACAGCAGCAGCAGCCGGGACGTCCCGATGCCGTTGGCGGCCAGCACCACCGCACTGGTCTGCTGGCGATGCTCGCGGCCCTCGCGGTCGATCCAGATCACCGCGTCGGCGAGGCCGTTCCGATCATGGGTGATCTGCCTCACCCGCGCGCCGGTGACCAGGGTCGCGCCCTCCGCCTTGGCGTGCGGCCAGTAGCCGAGATCGAACGAGGCCTTGGCGCCCGCCGGGCAGCCGGTCTCGCAGACCCCCCAGCGCACGCACTTGGCCATGCTCTTGTAGTTCCAGGACGGGATCGCCTGCGTGCCGGGCCACCAGTGCCACCCGAGCTTGTTCATGCCCTCCGCCATCCGCATGCCGCCCTTGCCGATGGGGTGCGGCGGCATGTCGAACTCCGTCGGCGGATAGGCCGGGTCGCCGCCCAGGCCCGCGACGCCGAGGAACTTGTCGACGCGGTCGTAGTAGGGCGCGAGATCCTCGTAGGCGATCGGCCAGTCGTCGCAGATGCCGTCCAGCGTCCGGACCCGGAAGTCCGAGGGCAGGAGCCGCATCCACTGCGCGCCGTAGAGCAGGCTCGAGCCACCGACGCCCGCGAACATGATCGGGACGACGTCCGTCTGGTCGAGGTTCATCGGGTAGTCGTCCGGGCGCCCGCGCGTGTTGGGGTTCCAGCTCCACTTCTTCTGCAGCAGCAGCTCGAATTCGGGCTTGTTGCCGGGATAGTCGGACGGGCTGACCCAGTCGCCCTGCTCCAGGCACACCACCTTGAAGCCCTTGCTCGCCAGCGTATGGGCCGTGACGGCCCCCGAGGGCCCGGCCCCGATGATGACCACGTCGACGTCGTCATGCGTTTGCATCATGGACCTCATCCTACCGCTCGAGGATCGATCCGGCGCGGCCCCTCAGGCCTGGCCGGTCGCGATCATGACATGCTTGGTCCGCGAGAAGTCGTCGAGCGAGAGCGTGGACAGCTCGCGCCCGTGGCCGGAGGCATTGTAGCCGCCCCACGGCATCTCGGCCGCGAGCACGAGATGGCTGTTCACCCAGACGGTCCCGAAGTCGAGGGCGCTCGACACCCGCAGCGCCCGGCCGACGTTCTCGGTCCAGACCGAGGCCGACAGGCCATAGGGGACGTCGTTGGACAGCGCGATGGCCTCGGCCTCGTCCTTGAACGTCTCGACCGTGACCACCGGGCCGAAGATCTCCTGGCGCGCGATCTCGCTGCCCCGCGCGACGTTCGCGATGACCGTCGGGGGAAAGAAGTAGCCCCCGCGGTCCGCGGGAGCTCCCCCGAGGGCGATGGCCGCGCCGTCGTCCTTGGCGCGCCGCACGATCGAGGCGACCGCCTCGAGGTGCCGGCTGCTGATCAGCGGGCCCATCTCCACATCGTCGCCATCGGCGAGGCCGCCGAACGTGATCGTCGAGGCCCGGGCGACGAGCCGCTCGGTGAGCGCGCCCTTGAGCCGCTCGGCGCAGAGCACCCGCGTCGCGGCCCCGCATTCCTGGCCCGCGTTCCAGAAGCCGGCCGCCCGCACCCCGTCGGCGACCGCGTCGAGGTCGGCGTCCTCGAACACGACGACCGGCGCCTTGCCGCCGAGCTCGAGATGCGTCGGCTTCAGGGTGCGGGCCGAGTCGCTGACGACGCGCTGGCCGCTGGCCACGCTGCCGGTCAGCGACACCAGCGCGATCCCCGGATGCTGCGAGATGGCCGAGCCGACGTCCGCCCCGGTGCCGACGACGACGTTGAGCACGCCGGGGGGCAGGATGTCGGAGACGAGCTCCATGAAGCGCAAGGTCGTGAGCGGGGTCAGCTCCGAGGGCTTGAGCACCATCGTGTTGCCGACCGCCAGGGCGCCGGCGATCTTGAAGACCGCCGTCAGGAGCGGGTAGTTCCACGGCGTGATGGCGCCCACGACGCCGACCGGCTCCCGGCGGATCATCGAGACGTAGCCGGTGACATATTCCTCCGTGGCCGGGGCCTGCAGGGCGCGCGCCGCGCCGGCCAGGAAGCGGAAGATGTCGCCGGCCAGCGTGACCTCGGGACGGGAGACCGACAGCGGCTTTCCGGTGTTGATGGACTCGAGCGCCGCGAGTTCGTCGGTGTGGAGGTCGAGCACGTCGGCTACGGCCATCAGCACCTTGGCGCGGCCCGCAGGCGGCGTGCCCCGCCAGCCCGGGAAGGCGGCCCGAGCCGCCGTGACGGCCCGGTCGACGTCCGCGGCCGCACCCTTGCCGATCTCCGCCACGACCGCGCCGGTCGAGGGGTCGACCACCTCGAGACGGCCGCCGGCGGCGCGCTCGCTCCGCCCCCCGATGTTATGGCCCAGCGCGGTCCCGCCCAGGCGGTCCCGGAGCTGGCCGACAAGGGTTGCGCTGGCATGGATCGCGCTCGCCGTCATGGATAATCCTCACACCGATCGATGGACGGCCGCGCCGCCGTGGTCACCAGCTCAGAGCTCGATGCTGGTGTCGGACAGCAGCACCGTGACGTCGTGGAAGCCGTCCCTCATCTCGAAGACCACGTCCTGTCCCTGCCGCAAGTAGCAGGCGTCGCCCACCGTCATCTCGAAGCTCTCCCCGCCTTCGATCGTGATCTTCACCCCGCCGCCGACCACATAGATGAACTCGTCGAACGGCATGACCAGCCGGTGCGTCCCGGACTCGCGGAAGCTGCCTGCCACGCGCTTGCCGTCGGGCGACTTGTAGAGGATGGCCTTCGAGCCGCCGAACTCCGGCAGCGGCTCGAAGGGCGTCGTGTGGACGTTGAAGTGGGGAACGGAGTTTTCGTGAGACATGGATTTCCCTGACGAGTTTGCCGCCGCGTCGCGCTAAGGACCCCGGGCGATGGCGCGGCCTGACATCCTGAAGCTAGGCGAACCACCCCTCGGTGAATACGAAGTTGTCGCAGTTGTTCGACGACGTCGTCTTGAGGCCGCGGAGCTTGGGGCTGTAGCCGTCGATCCAGTTGATGTTGGCGGGAATGATGTAGGGGCCTTCGTCTAGCTGTTTCTGCTGCACGGCAAGCCACTTTTCGGCGGCCTTGCCGGCATCGGTCTCGGCCAGGGCCGAGAACAGCAGCGCATCGTCCGCGGCCGATCCCCAATGGGACTCGTTGTAGACGCCGTTGGCGACCAGCGCCGAGGTATAGAAGTTCGCGAGCGAGTTCATGCCCTGGCCGAAATAGGTGATCGCCAGAGGCCGTTCCGCAAACCCTTGCCCGGGCGCGTAATAGACCGCGGGATCGTTGGTCTTGATCGTAACCTCGACGCCGGCCGCCTTGGCCTGCTGGCTGAACACGGTCGCGGTCTCGTTCATCCCGGGCACCGCGGCGGCGGTCTCGAGGACCAGCTTCAGGTTCTCGTGCCCGGCGGCCTTGAGCAGGGACTTCGCATGATCCGGGTCGTGCGCGTTGTTGAGGGAGCTCGCGAAATACTCGTTCGTGAAGCCGCCGAGATCGTTGCCGAGGCTGGCGTATCCGCCGAACACCGCGTTCACGAAGACCTGCCGGTTCGGGATCAGCTTGAGGGCTTTGCGGACCCGGACGTCCTTGAA
>CAXUMV010000154.1:3279-8072 GCA_964252065.1 uncultured Lichenihabitans sp. | reverse complement strand
GCGACCGCGTGGCGATCGCGATGAGCGGCAAGTTCCTGCCCTATCGCTACTACGGTGCCGAGCAGGGCCTGCCCGAATACGGCTTCAAGGAGGTCGAGGGGTCCTAGCCGGGCTCGGCATCCTGCGGAGCACGAACGTCGTCATCGCGAGCGCAAGCGACGCGGTCCATGGTCGGGGCCGTCACCCCGCCGCCCCATGACGATCCGAGCCGAAAAAGATTTGTCGGGTAGAACACGGAACCCGCTGGTCACTCACGCATTCCCTCCACACAATCGGCGACGGAGACGGGTGAGTTGGGGGCGAGGATCCTGATCGTCGAGGACGAGATGCTGGTTGCGGCCGACATGGAGGCCACGCTCGAGGAGCTCGGCTACCAGTCCGCGGGGATCGCGCCCGACATGAAAGCGGCCATCCGGCTGGCGGAGGCCGTGCCCGACCTCGCCTTCGTGGACCTCAACCTGCGCGACGGCCCCACGGGCCCGGCTATCGGGGCGATGCTGAGCCGCCTGGGGGTCGGGGTCGTGTTCCTGACCGCCAATCCGCGGCTGCTCGGGAAAGGGGTGCCGGGAACCTTCGGGGTGATCGGCAAGCCTTGCGACGAGAGCGGCATCGGTGCAGCGATCCTCTACGCGCTCGGGCGCCTGCGGGGCGAGCTGACCTCCCCGCCGCCCGCGCTCGCCGTGTTCAGCTGACGACGGCTCCGGCAGGACCCGCCGCCGGCGGCGTTAGTGCTCGAGGCGGACCAGGCCCCGGCTCGGCATCGTGACGCGGGCCTCGAGCCCGCTCTCGAGCCAGCGACGGTCGAGCGTGCCGCCCAGCTGCTGTTCGACGCTCATGGTCGTGAGGCGCGTCCCGAACCCCTCCTGGCGCGGCGCCTCGCTGATGGACGGGCCGCCGATCTCCCGCCACAGCAGGGTCACCGTGTCGCCGGTGCGGGACACGTCGACCGTCACGCGGCCCCCGGGCACCGAGAGCGCGCCGTATTTGGCCGCGTTGGTCGCGAGTTCGTGGAAGACCAGCGCCAGGGGCGTCGCGCCCTTGTCGTCGATCGGCACGTTGTGCCCGGCGACCGTGATGCGCTCCCCACCGTCCTCGACATAGGGCCGGAACAGCTCCCCCAGCAGTCCGTGCAGCATCGCGTCCGCCATGTCCGGCTTGGACTGCTTGCTCTGCGGGCGCGTGTAGTCGTGCGCCCGGCCGAGCGCCGTGACCCGGGCCAGCAGGTCGCGCGCGAAGGCCCCGACGCTCGGGTCCCGCCGGGCCGACAGGCGGATCAGGCCGGCCACGATGGCGAAGATGTTCTTGATGCGGTGGCTGAGCTCGCGGTTCAGGATCTCGTTCTGCTCGGCCACGAGCTTCCCGGCATGGATGTCGGTGCAGGTGCCGATCCACCGCGTGATGCGGCCGTCCCCGTCCCGCACGGGGAGCGCGCGGCCGAGCGTCCAGCGATAGGCGCCGCTGCGGTGCCGCAGCCTGTGCTCGGTCTCGAACGGCGCCCCGCTCGCGAGGCTGTGGCTCCAGCGCTCCTGCGCCTCGCGCTTGTCGTCGGGATGGACCGCCTCCTCCCACCCGCCGCCCTGTAGGCCCGTGAACTCGGACCATTGCCGGTTGACATAGTCCGGCACGCCGTCGGGCCGGCACGCCCACACCATCTGCGGCATCGCCTCGGTCAGGACGGTGTATTGCGCCTCCGCGCGGAGCTGGGCGCCGATGTCGGTGTTGACCCCGAACCAGCGCACCACCGCGCCGGTGCCGTCGCGCAGCGGCGAGGCGCGGGTGAGGAAGGGGCGGAACCGGCCGTCCGCCCCGCGCAGGGGCATGACCATCTCGAACGGCTCGCCGCTCGCGACCGATGCGGCCCAGCGCCCGAGGATGTCCGGCAGCGCCTTCGGGTCGTGGACGGCTTGCCAGCCCCCGCTCCCCATCGAGGCCGGCGTGCTGCCGCAGTAGTCGTGCCAGCGCTGGTTGAACCACACGATGACACCGTCGCCCCGCGCCATCCAGCAGAGTGTCGGCAGGTGGTCGGCCAGAAGGCGGAACTGCTCGGCGTCGATCCCCTCCGGCGACAGCGGGGGCAGCACCGTGGCGACCCTGGTCGCCGCACCCCCGCCCATCACGCCGAAGCGGTCCTCCGCGTCCCCGGTCGCTTGCGTCTCCATCACGGACAGCCCGATCTTCTTGCTCCGCGATGTTCCTTATACACCCGATGGCGGTCGGCGGCGCGCCGGAAAGCCGGGGATTGATGAATCCGTCGAGCCGGCGCCCGCGCCGCGGCCCTTGAATGGGGCCATGCCGCGCCGCGCCAAGGCGTCGGCACGCTCGTTCTCGTCGTGGCCCGCATGGCCCTTCACCCAGTGCCAGGCGACCTCGTGGGGCGCGGCCGCGGCATCGAGGCGCTGCCAGAGATCGATGTTCTTGACCGGCTTCTTGTCCGCGGTGCGCCAGCCATTGCGCTTCCAGCCGGCGATCCAGCCCGTGACGCCCCCCCGCAGATATTGCGAGTCCGTGTGCAGGTCGAGCGCGCAGGGGCGTGTCAGCCCCTCCAGCGCCATGATGGCGGCGGTCAGCTCCATGCGGTTGTTGGTCGTCATGGCTTCGCCGCCGCACAGCTCCTTCTCGGTGTCGCCGAAGCGCAGGATGGCGCCCCAGCCCCCCGGGCCCGGGTTGCCCGAGCAGGCTCCGTCGGTCCACACCGTCAGCCGCCCGCTCATGGGTCGAGCCCGTAGAAGGCCGGGTCGGTCACGCCCTGGTGCACCTTGAGCTTGGCGAGATACTCGAGCGGGTTCTTGGGCCGCACCAGCGCGCCGGGCGGCACGTTCAGCCAGTCGACGAGGCGCGTCAGCATGAAGCGCAGCGCCGCCCCCCTGGCCAGCACCGGGAGAGCCGCGATCTCGCGGGGCTCGAGCGGCCGCACCGCCCGGTAGCCGGCGGTCAGCGCCGCGGCCCGCTCCCGGTGGAAGCCGCCGGTCACATCGAAGCACCAGGCGTTGAGGCAGATGGCGAGGTCGTAGGCGAAAGCGTCGTTGCAGGCGAAGTAGAAATCGATCAGCCCCGACAGGCGGTCGTCCAGGAAGAAGACGTTGTCGGGGAAGAGATCGGCGTGGATCACCCCGCCCGGCAGGTCGCGCGGCCAGCGGGCCGCGAGGGTGGCGAGCTCGGCGTCGGTCACGGCCGCAAGGCCGGGCTCCACCTCGTCGGCGCGGGCCCGCGCGCTTTCGAACAGGCCCGGCCAGGCGTCCAGCGCCAGCGCGTTGGGCCGCCGGATCGAAAAGTCCGCGCCGGCGCGATGGAGGGCCGCCAGCGCCTCGCCGACCGCACGGCAGTGGACGACGCCCGGCGACTTGACCCAGATGCCGTCGAGAAAGGTCACGAGGGCGGCGGGCCGCCCCACGAGCTCGCCCAGCGCCTGGCCGTCGCGGTCGCGGACCGGCTGCGGGCAGGTGAGGCCGCGGGCCGCCAGATGCTCGAGCAGGCCGATGAAGAAGGGCAGGTCGCCGGCCTGCACCCGCTTCTCGTAGAGGGTCAGGATGAACCGGCCTTCCGTGGTGAGGAGCAGGAAGTTCGAGTTCTCGACCCCCTCCGCGATCCCCTTGAAGGAGCGGACGCGGCCGAGGTCGTAGCGGCTCAGGAAGGCGCCGAGCTGGTCGGCCGAAACATCGGTGTAGACGGCCATCGCCAGGCTTGTCCTCGGGGCAGGGTCGAGCGAGCCCTTAGCAGGGGCGGGGCGGCCGCGTCATCCTCCGGCCGCCGGCCCGAACAGGTCGGGGTGGCGCAGCCGCAGGCTCTGCACCAGCACGAGCGTGCGGATGTCGGGCAGGGCGTTGGCGTCGGCGAGGCGCGCGAGGTCGGCGAGCGGCATCTCGGTCACCGTGATGTTCTCGTTCTCGCCCGGCACCCCGCCGCCGGCCGCGATGCGGTCGGCGGGCCCGTAGGGCGCCAGGAACATGTGCATGCGCTCGGTCGAGATGCCCGGCATGGTCCAGATGGCCCCGAGCGGCTCGAGGGGGCCGAGCTGCACGCCGGCTTCCTCGAGCGCCTCGCGGCGCACGCACTCGCCCGGATCCTCGCCCTCCTCAATGAGCCCGGCCGGCGCCTCGATCAGCAGCTCGATCTCGCCCCGGACCAGGAGCGGGGCCCGCGGCAGGCGGACCGTCAGCGCCACCCGGCGCCGGGGATCGTAGGGCAGCACCGTGGCGCCCTCGCCGTGATGCTCGATCTCCCGGTCAAACCGGTCGGAACCGAGCTTCAGGTTCACCTTGAGCAAGGTGAGCCAGCCCTTGTAGAGCGTCTCGGTCGACTCGACGATGGGGAGCATGGCGGCCTCGGCGGTTGGGTCGCCGGCACGGGCCGGCGTCCTTGAGGATGACGGCTGGGGGTATAGCGCCGATCGGCGGCGAAGCGAGGCCGGGTTGGCGCGCCGCGGGCCGAAGTGGTAGGGCAGCGCGCTGCCAGCCCTGTCGCGAGACCTCGACCATGAGCCTGCCGAACGAGCGCCGCTCTCCCGCCCCCGCCGAGCCGGCGCGCTTCGTCTGGGACGATCCGCTGCTGCTCGACGAGCAGCTCTCGGAGGACGAGCGGATGATCCGCGACACCGCCCGCGACTTCGCCCAAAAGACCCTGCTGCCCCGCGTGGTCGAGGCCTATGCCAGGGAGACGACCGACCCGGCGATCTTCGCCGCCATGGGCGAGGTCGGCCTGCTCGGGGTGACCATTCCCGAAATCTACGGCGGCGCGGAGTCCTCCTACGTGGCCTACGGGCTCGTGGCCCGCGAGGTGGAGCGGGTCGATTCGGG
>CAXUMV010000154.1:530-3269 GCA_964252065.1 uncultured Lichenihabitans sp. | reverse complement strand
CTCCATGATGAGCGTGCAGTCCTCGCTCGTCATGTACCCGATCTACGCCTATGGCGACGACAGCCAGCGCCGCACCTATCTCCCGAAGCTCGCGAGCGGCGAATGGATCGGCTGCTTCGGCCTGACCGAGCCCAATGCCGGCTCCGATCCCGCCGGCATGACAACCCGCGCCGAGAAGGTCGACGGCGGCTACCGGCTCACCGGCGCCAAGATGTGGATCTCGAACGCGCCGATCGCCGACGTCTTCGTGGTCTGGGCGAAGTCGGCCGCCCATGGCGATGCCATCCGCGGCTTCATCCTGCGCAAGGGCGCCAAGGGCCTCTCGGCGCCCAAGATCGAGGGCAAGCTGTCGCTGCGCGCCTCGGTGACGGGCGAGATCGTGATGGAGGGGGTCGAGGTCGGCGAAGACGCGCTGCTGCCGAACGTCTCGGGCCTCAAGGGGCCGTTCGGCTGCCTCAACCGCGCCCGCTACGGCATCGCCTGGGGCGTCATGGGCGCCGCGGAGGATTGCTGGCACCGGGCGCGGGCCTATACGCTCGACCGCAAGCAGTTCGGCCGCCCGCTGGCCCAGACCCAACTCGTGCAGAAGAAGCTCGCCGACATGCAGACCGAGATCACGCTCGGGCTCGGGGCGGCGCTCCGCGTCGGCCGCCTGCTGGACGAGGGGCGCATGGCCCCCGAGATGATCTCGCTGATCAAGCGCAACAACTGCGGCAAGGCGCTGGCCATCGCGCGCGAGGCGCGCGACATGCACGGCGGCAACGGCATCATGGGCGAGTACCATGTCATGCGGCACTCCCAGAACCTCGAGACCGTCAACACCTACGAGGGCACGCACGACGTTCATGCGCTGATCCTCGGCCGGGCGCAGACCGGGCTGCAGGCCTTCTTCTGACGGTCTGTCTGAAAAGCTGGACGCCTTCAGCTCGCGATGACGACGCTGGCGACAGCTGCCGCGGCCGGCACGACAGGCCGGCCGGGAGGGCCGGCGTGACGCCCGAGGTCCGCGCGACCGCGGTCGGCGGCATCGCGATCCTGCTCTGGGCCGGCCTGGCGTTCCTCACCGCCGCCTCGGGCGCCGTGCCGCCCTTCGAACTCGCCGCAGTCACATTCGCGATCGGGGGCTCCATGGGGCTTGCGGTCGCGTTCGCTAGGGGACGGGTCCGAGCGCTGGCCCAGCCCCCGCGCGTCTGGGCGTTGGGGGTCGGCGGCCTGTTCGGCTATCATGCGCTCTACTTCGCGGCGCTGCGTCTCGCGCCGCCCGCCCAGGCGGGGCTCATCGCCTATCTCTGGCCGCTGCTCATCGTGGTCCTCTCGGCCTCGCTGCCCGGCGAGCGGCTCCGGCCGCGCCATCTCGTGGGCGCCGGCCTCGGCTTTGCGGGCGTGGTCGTCCTGCTGGCGGGGTCGGGGGGGCTCGCGGTCGAGCCCCGCTACGGGGCGGGCTACGCGCTGGCGCTCGGCTGCGCGGTCGTGTGGTCGGCCTATTCGGTGCTGTCGCGGCGGGTTCGCGCCGTGCCGACGGAGGCCGTCGCGGGCTTCTGCCTTGCCACCGCGCTGCTGGCAAGGGTCTGCCACGGCCTGTTCGAGACGACGGTCCTGCCCCGGCGGGGCAGCGAGATCGCCGCCATCGCGGCGCTCGGGGCCGGACCGGTGGGCCTCGCGTTCTACGTCTGGGACATCGGGGTCAAGCGCGGCGACATCCGCCTGCTCGGCGTCGCGGCCTATGCGGCGCCCGTGCTGTCGACGCTGATGCTGGTCGCCACCGGCTATGCAGCCCTGACCGCAGCCCTCGGGCTCGCCTGCGCGCTCATCGTGGCCGGCGCGGCCGTGGCCTCGCTCGCCGGGCCGCGCACCGCATGATGGGGCCGCTCGGAGAGGTCTGGAGACCTCCCGTCATCGCGACCCCTTCGGCTCGCGATGACGATCCTGGAAACGGACATCAGGCCTCCGCTTCGGCGGCCTTCTTCGGCTTCAGCACCAAGCGGCCGCGGTACATGCCGCTCTTGAGGTCGACATGGTGCGGGCGCCGCAGCTCGCCCGAATCCTTGTCCTCGACATAGGTCGGCGCCGCCAGGGCATCGGCGGAGCGCCGGAAGCCGCGCTTCATGGGAGACGTCTTTCGCTTCGGGACCGCCACGGCACTCTCCAGAAAATGAAAAGGGCCGCCGCGCGCCCTCGAGCACCGGCAGCCGACTGAATTCGGTCGTGTGGCTACACCACAAAAGCCGCCGTGGCTAGCCCGGCGCCGCGCCATGCGACAGGGCGGCGGTTGTCGTAGCCTGGCATTGTTCTATACTGCGATGCGCAAAGGACACCTGATTTCGATGGCCGATCTGACCAACGCCGCTGCCCCACGACGGCAGCGTCCCCTGTCGCCGCATCTGCAAGTCTATCGGCCGATGCTCACCATGATGATGTCGATCGCCCACCGGATCACGGGCATCGCGCTCTATGCGGGCACGCTGCTGCTGGCCTGGTACCTGATCGCCACCGCGACCGACGCGCGGGCCTTCGGCACCGTGTCGGCCTTCGTGGGCTCCATCGTCGGGCAGGTCGTGCTGTTCGGCTTCAGCTGGGCGCTGTTCCACCACACGCTGGGCGGCATCCGCCATTTCGTCTGGGATGCCGGCTACGGCATGGAGCATCCCGCCCGCGAGACCCTGGCGCAGGCGACCCTTGGCGGCGGCCTGGTCCTGACGATCCTCGTCTGGGTCGCCGCCTTCCTGATCCGCTGAGGAC
>CAXUMV010000154.1:0-520 GCA_964252065.1 uncultured Lichenihabitans sp. | reverse complement strand
GATCCCGATCCGATGACGTCCGAGGTCCGGCGCGTCACCTACCTCGGGGCGGCCCATAGCGGGGTGCGGGCGGCCTCCCACATGCGGCTCACCTCCCTGGCGCTGCTGCCGCTGACGGTCGCCTGCGTGTTCCTGGTGCTGTCCTTCGCCGGGCGGTCCTACGCCGAGGTGCATTCCACGCTGTCGCACCCGCTGCCCGCGCTGCTGCTGCTTATGTTCATCCTGTCGGGGACGTACCATATGCAACTCGGCATGCGGACCATCATCGAAGACTACGTGCACGGGGCGCACGCCAAGGACCTCAGCCTCGCCGCGAACCTCTTCTTCTGCGCGGCCGTGGCCCTCACGAGCGTCTTCGCGGTGCTCCGCCTCAGCTTCGTCTGAGGCTGCCCGCCTCCGGCGCCGCTCTTTCAAGGAACAAGCCATGGCCACCAACGGCGCTTCCCGCCCGGCTTCGCCGGCCTACCCGATCACCGACCACAGCTTCGATGTCGTGGTCGTCGGCGCAGGGGGTGCCGGC